>NZ_JADEXI010000269.1:0-6137 GCF_015207185.1 Microcystis sp. LEGE 08355
ACTTTTTGTTAAGTCACCGAGCGGGCGTAAACGCTTCAATGTTTTAGGAGCATTAAATGCAATAACTCATGAAGTTATTCTGGTTACGAATGACACTTATATTACGGCAACTCAAGTCTGTGAACTCACGTCAAAAATAGCTGCTTTAGGACTAATGATTCCCATCACTCTCGTATTAGATAATGCCCGCTATCAGAAATGTAAAATTGTTGAAGAATTGGCTCTTTCTTTGTCAATAGAGCTACTCTATCTACCGTCTCGCTAATCTAAATTTAATTGAAAGGCTGTGGAAATTGGTCAAAAAGAAATGTTTATATGGTAAATATTATGAGAACTTTTCTGACTTTTCTTCAGCTATTTATGAATGTCTGAATGATGCCCATCTGAAACATAAAAAAGAACTGGATTCCTTGCTCACTCTACGATTTCAGAAGTTTAATAAATCTCAGATTATGAACGTCTAAAGTATAGTAAGTTCGATATTCTCTCCAATACTCTAAAGCCATTAAGATTTGTTCCTCCACACTTAATTTACTCGGTCTTCCCGATTTTTTGTGAAATGCCTTCTCGGCCGATACAATTTTTACCATTAGCGAGAAAGTCTCGGTATAGACTCCGGTTAAGCGTTTGAATTCCTCGGGCTTTAAGTTTTCGATTCGTTCGTAAATCATAGTACACGGGAAACTTTTCCTTATTTTATACTAACTTTTCCGATTTTTGCAGGAGGTCTATTATTGAGCGTTTTGACTGACTTTAATTTGCAATAAGGTGGTCATCAACTAATTTAAATAACAAAAAATGTGAGAGATATTTGTTTAAGTTAAGCTTAATTAACCCAAACTTAAACTAAATTTAACCAAACTAAATCTTAACCTTAACCTTAAATTAACTAAAATAATTGACCATAATTTTAGGGTTTTATGTACAATCCAACCTAAAAGTTAATTTTTTTATTCCCGAACCAGCAATAATTAGCAAAATGAGTATGCAGAATTTCCAATTCAAACTAAATCGATGGACAATCAGTGCTGGTTTAGCGGCAGTAGGAGCGGCCCTAGCTCTCACCATCCCAGCGGTTAATTCCCAAAGCCGCAATACTATCAAAATTGATGGTTCTAGCACCGTTTACCCAATTACAGAAGCAGTAGCGGAAGAATTTCAAAAGATAAATCGTCAGACACAGGTAACTGTCGGTATTTCGGGAACAGGTGGCGGTTTTAAAAAATTCTGTGCTGGTGAAACGGATATTTCTAATGCTTCTCGTCCAATTAAGGATTCTGAACGTCAATTGTGTGCTAAAAATGGCGTTAAATTCTTAGAATTGCCGATCGCTTTTGATGCTTTAACAGTGGTAGTCAATAAACAAAATCCCCTTAATAGCATCAAGGTTTCTGAACTGAAAAAAATGTGGGAACCCGCTGCTCAAGGCAAGATCACTAAGTGGAATCAAGTTAATTCTAAATGGCCTAATGCCAACCTAAAACTGTTCGGACCAGGTGCGGATTCGGGAACATTCGATTACTTTACCGAGGCAATTGTCGGTGAATCGAAGAAAAGTCGCACCGACTTTACCCCCAGTGAAGATGATAACGTTCTAGTGCAGGGAGTTATCAGAGATCGTAACGCTTTAGGTTACTTTGGCTATGCCTATTATGAAGCGAATAAAGGTCGTCTGAAAGCCCTAGCCATTGATAACGGCAAAGGAGCCATATCTCCCTCAGCAGAAAATGTCAACAACGGTAAATATAATCCCCTTTCCCGTCCTGTTTTTATCTACGTTAATGCTAATGCGGCTAAACGTCCAGAGGTAAAAAGTTTTGTCGAATTTTTCATCAACAATGCTCCCAAATTAGTCCGGGAAGTTAAGTATGTTCCTTTACCCGCTAATGTCTATCAATCGGTAATGAGAAACTTTAGAAATAATAAAACAGGGAGTGTATTCGTTGGCCGAGATGTGGTGGGTTTAACCATCCAAGATATTGTCCAGCTAGAAGCTAAAGAATAGTTGTTTATCTGCCAATAAATGGAATGGGGAAGCGATTATCTTCCCCATTTTTGGAGTTGAATTAAAAAACCCAGCAACTAGATATTTAAAGCATGACTCAACCAGCAATTAAATCAGACAGTGTCTGGATTCAGGCAGCTAATCCCAAAAAGATTCGCAACCTCAAAGAAACTATTATTGAAGTTATTCTATTTTTGGCGGCTTTTTCCTCTGTGGCCACCACTATCGGCATTATGGAGGTTTTGATTGTAGAATCCGTGCATTTTTTCGAGAAAGTTCCCCTGATTCAATTCCTAACCGATACGGTTTGGAGTCCGCTTTTTGCCGATCCTCGTTATGGTATTCTACCGCTACTTTCGGGAACCTTAACCACTTCGATCGTAGCGATGTTTGTCGCTATTCCTTTGGGAACAATTGCCGCTATTTATCTCAGTGAATTTGCCCCCCCGCGTCTGCGAGAAGTGGTTAAACCTTGTCTAGAATTATTAGCGGCTATACCGACAGTAGTTTATGGTTATTTTGCCTTTTTAAATGTCACACCTTTCCTACAAACTTTTTTGCCTGACTTGCCTTCATTTAATATGCTCAGTGCTGGTTTGGTCATGGGATTAATGATTATTCCCCTGATTAGTTCCATCAGTGAAGATGCCATGCGTGCCGTACCTTTGACCCTCCGGGAAGGTTCCTACGCTACCGGAGCAACTCGTTTACAAACTGCTTTAAATGTGGTTTTGCCTGCCGCTATTTCTGGTATTAGTGCCGCTTATATTTTAGGAGTTTCCCGGGCCGTGGGAGAAACTATGATTGTAGCGATCGCCGCAGGATTACAGCCAAATTTAACCTTCAATCCCTTTAGTGAAGCGGCCACCATTACCGCTTATATTGTTCAGGTTAGTTTAGGCGATTTACCTCACGGTTCGATCGAGTATCAATCAATTTTTGCCGCTGGTATTATGCTAGTCATTTTGACTTTAATCTTTAATATTATCGGTTATTTCCTCGCCAAAAAATATCGGGAGGTTTACTAATCATGGAAAAAGAACAATTATCGAATTTAAGAGCTAATATTGAACGGCGCAAGCTGATTAGTGCTGTATTTTCTGGCTTAGGGTTGTTGATTATTTTTGTTTCTACCCTAATTCTCTTTATCCTGATCGCCCAGATGATGATGGCAGGGTTGCCGCGCATTACCCCCCAGTTTTTTACTTCTTTTCCTAGTCGTCACCCTGAAGAAGCTGGTATTCTTTCCGCTTGGGTGGGAACCTTGCTAGTGATGTTGGTAACAGCCTTGATTGCGATTCCTCTCGGTATTGCGGCGGGAATTTATCTGGAAGAATATAGTAAGAAAAATTGGCTTTCAGCAATTATTGAGATTAACGTCACTAATTTAGCGGGTGTTCCCTCAATTATCTATGGTTTACTCGCCCTCGGTTTATTTGTCTATCAATTCAATCTCGGACAAAGTATTATTGCCGCCGGTTTAACCCTAGCTTTGCTGATCCTACCTGTGGTTATTGTCACCACCAGAGAGGCAATTCGGGCAATACCCAACAGTCTCCGGGAAGCGGCCTATGCCGTGGGAGCAAGTAGATGGCAAGTAGTCGCCGATCATATTCTTCCCTACTCCTTCGGTAGTATCCTAACCGGTGTGATCATCGGACTTTCCAGAGCGATTGGAGAAACGGCTCCCGTGATTACTATTGGTGCGCTCACGTTTATTGCCTTTCTACCTGATGCTCCTTTACAAGCAAATTTTCCCTTTATTAACTTTAATTGGCTAAAAGCACCCTTTACAGTTATGCCTATCCAGATGTTTAACTGGGTTTCTCGTCCAGAGCCAGAATTTGAAGTCAATGCAGCAGCCGCTGGTACAGTGTTGATTGTGATGACTCTCGGGATGAACGCTGTAGCTATCTATCTCCGCTATCGTTTCCGCAAAGGTATCAAATGGTAAACTCTATTTTTCCCTCGATGATGTCTAATATCAAAGAATTTCAACCAAAAGCCGAGGTGAGAAACCTTGACTTTTACTACGCTGGCACCAATAAACCCGCTTTGCGAAGTATCAATCTCACCATTCCCGAAAGACAAGTCACCTCTCTAATTGGCCCCTCTGGCTGCGGTAAAACGACGCTTTTGCGCTGTTTTAATCGAATGCACGACCTTTATGCCGCTAATCGCTACGAAGGGGGTATTTATATCGATACCGTCAATATTTTAGATCACAAGGTCGATCCGATCGAGGTGCGGATGCGGATTGGTATGGTTTTCCAAAAACCGAACCCTTTCCCGAAATCTGTTTACGAAAATGTCGCCTACGGTTTGCGGGTTAGGGGTGAAAAAAAACGGGAGTTTATCGATTATAAAGTAGAAGAAGCCTTGCGCGGTGCCGCTTTGTGGGATGAAGTCAAGGATCGTCTCAACACCAGTGCCTACGATTTATCGGGGGGACAACAACAACGTCTCTGTATTGCCCGCGCTTTAGTTACGGATCCTGAAATTATCCTCTTTGATGAACCCACTTCCGCTCTCGATCCGATTGCCACTAATAGTATAGAAGAACTAATTGGTAAATTAGAGGAAAAAGTTACCATTTTAATCGTCACCCACAGTATGCAACAGGCAGCCCGGATTTCTGATTACACAGCTTTTATGTATTTGGGTGAACTGATGGAGTTTGGACAAACTAAAATTATGTTTCAAGAACCAACTCACGAGAAAACAAAAGAATATATTAGTGGTCGATTTGGTTAAAAAATCGCAATTGTTTGGGGAGAGAAAGCAATTATCTCCCCAACGCTCTCCTCTAAAACTTGGCTTTTTGCCGCAATAATTCCGCTAGGGTGACATCAAATTGCGATTGTCCTGCGAAAACCGTTCCCACTTCACCGTTAAAGAAGGTGACTGTGGCTAAATGGTAATGTTCATCCGTTAGGGGGATATAACCGACTTCTTTAACAATACTCTCGGCATTATCGAGGTAATACTCCACAAATTCCTGTAAAGCTCGGCTTTTTTGCGCTTTCTCCGCATTGACGTAGATAAATAAAGGTCGAGCAAGGGGTTGATATTGGGAGTTAACTACAGTTTCTCTAGAGGGTAAAATCGCCCATTTACCGCTATCAATGCCTAAAGCTTTCAATTTTTGGGGATTTTGTTCATAATAAGCTAGTCCAAAGTAACCAAGAGCATTCGGATCTTGACTGACTCCCTGGACTAAAGTGTTATCATCCTCGCTGGCTACATAATCCTTACGACTAGCACCGGATTTACCGACCACAGCTTCGGTAAAATAGTCAAAAGTTCCGGAATCTTGGCCTGCACCAAAGAGATTTAGGGGTTTATTGGGGAATTCCGGTCTGATTTGATTCCAATTGGTAATTTTACCCTCAGCAGCCGGTTCCCACATTTTCTTTAATTCTTCTAGGGTAATGCTATCAATCCAGTTATTTTCCTGATTAACGACTACAGTTAAGGCATCAAAAGCCACGGGTAATTCAATATATCTTACGCCATAGCGATTACACAAGGACATCTCATCGGCTTGAATCGGTCGAGAGGCATTGCTAATATCAGTTTTTCCTTCGCAGAATTCCCGAAATCCCCCAGAGGTTCCCGAAAATTTTACGCTCACTTCTGCTGTACCCGGTTGACTGCTTTTGAATTTCTCGGCCACGGCCTGGGTAATCGGGTATACGGTACTAGAACCATCAATTTTAATTGATTTGTTAGCTGGAGATTCCCCTATGCCACAGGCCGACAGTAGGCTAATTCCCAAAATACTTAATGCAGAAAATACTATTTTCACAGAAGTTTTGTCGCTTTTACTCATTGTCTCTGTCCCCGTTATCAGTCAATAACTACATAATATCATTTCAAAAAAAGTTGATATATATAATTAAGAACTCTAAAGTTGAATGTTATCGAAAATACATCAAACTGATGGACAAAAGGACAACAAAAACGTTTATCTGTAGGGTCTGATACTAAATCCGTTGAGTATGCGCTACATATCAGGACAGGCAAAAGGCAAAAGGCAAAAGGCAAAAGGCAAAAGGCAAAAGGCAAAAGGCAAAAGGCAAAAGGCAGCTTTGTTCTCCCCACTTCCCCACTTCCCCACTTCCCCACACCC
>NZ_JADEXI010000270.1:0-6124 GCF_015207185.1 Microcystis sp. LEGE 08355
AAGGCATTTAGCGATTTTTGTCAATTGTTTTTGCTCTAGAGCGAACTAATCAATTAGGTCTCTTGCCAGATAAGGGTTTAGTCGATTTATGCCCCCCTATCGAACCATACCAAGTAACGAAGAACCCAAAATCTTTGTGGACAATGCGTTGAGAGGGATTGTTCCCCTGTCAGACTCAAAACTGATAACAAGGGCCGAATCTCAGACCTAATTGGTTAAGCTAAAAGCTTTGATGTGCTTAGTTTCTAACCTTCTTTTTAGGTAGGAGAATTGTCAGATTCTGTCTTTTGCACGAGTGCCTGTTGCCTCTTGCCTTCAGAAGCTGATAACTGATAACTGATAACTGATAACTGATAACTGATAACTGATAACTGACAAGGCTAACGGCTGGTACTATATAATAAAAAACGCTCTTTAGTTAGATATTGAGAAAAACATGGAAGTTATCCCCGCTATTGATATTCTCGATGGCAAATGTGTGCGACTTTATCAGGGAGATTACCAACAATCGCAGGTTTTTAACGATAATCCCGCAATAGTGGCGCGAGAATGGGTCAATCAGGGGGCAACCAGATTACATTTAGTTGATTTGGATGGAGCCAAAGAGGGTAAATCGGTTAATTTGTCAACTATTGAAACAATTCTTAATGATATTGCCATTCCCGTACAGGTGGGGGGTGGACTGCGAGATCTAGAAACGGTGAGTAATCTCCTAAAAATCGGGGTAGAAAAGGCGATTGTCGGGACAGTAGCCGTAGAAAAGCCCGAATTAGTCAGCGAACTTTGTCAAAGCTTTCCGGGGCAAATAATTGTCGGTATTGATGCTCGCGATGGCAAAGTTGCCACCAGGGGTTGGTTAGAAACTTCTGCGGTAGATGCGATCGCTCTTGGTCAAGATATGGCAAAAAGAGGAGCCAGCACGATTATCTACACTGATATTCATCGAGATGGCACCCTTTCTGGCCCAAATCTCGCAGCTTTGCGAGAATTAGCCGAATCTGTCGAAATTCCCGTGATCGCCTCTGGGGGCATTAGTTCCCTGACGGACCTACTGAGTTTATTGTCTTTGGAACCTTTGGGAGTAACGGGAGTAATCGTAGGCCGCGCCCTTTATACCGGTGCAGTGAACCTCTCGGAAGCGATTAGCGCGATCGGATCAGGCCGTTGGCAGGATCTACCCCCGAATTTTTTCGCTTAACGGACTTGTTTGAGAGTATCCACCTGTTTATTGAACATATCGGTAAATAGTCCCAAAACAGTGCGATTTTCATTGACTTTGATGTTAACGCTCACGGACATCCCCGATTGCAGCGGCAGAGTGGATTTATCTTTCAAAACTAACTCTTGACTGTTCAAGCTTACCCGGACAGGGAACCGATAAAAACGGTGATTTTCGTCGGGAGGTAAAGCATCGGAACCGATCGAGATTACTTCTCCCTTAATATCGCCGTATTCACTGTAAGAAAAGGAATCAATGCGAATATCAGCCTTTTGTCCCACGCGCACAAAACCGATGTCTTGGTTAGTCACGTCCACCTCTGCCACTAAACAACCTTTAGCGGCATCTTTGATCTGGGTGGGACAGCCATCGGGAACAATTTTTAATAATGCTTCCGCTTGACTCGGTTGGGGAACAAACCCAGGCCGCGCCTTGAGATCAAAGACCACACCACCGATGGGGGCGGTAATTTTTTGATATTTAATCGTCTGTTGTGCTTGACTAATTTGACTATCTAACTCAGCAATGCGCTTGTTGTTATCAATAATAATGCGACTGATCTGACTATCGATTTCAGCGATCCGTTTGTAATTGTCCGCCATTTTATCGCGCACATCTTTTTCGGTGATTACTGTGGTATTAATCAGCTTTTCTCCCGCTTGGGAGATCAACAGGGAATAACGCTTTTCTTCCTGTTCCAGGCGGGAAATTTCGGCGATGCGGGTTTGTACTTCTTTCTCTTGTTTTTCTCGATCGATTTTGCCATTAGCCTCTTGCTGCTGCAATTCATTTTGACGGTCAGTGACCGACTGTTTTTGCTTGTTGATCTGATAACGAGCGATCGCTCCTTCTTCCCCCAAGGGTTCAATATCCTTAAGAATATTACGCTCGATATCCAAGCTTTCTTGGCCCTGTTTCATCGAATTGGCATTACGAGTCTTAATTTCTTCTAAGACTAAACGATCTTTGATTAATTGCGAGCGGGCATCGGCCAACTGTACCCTGGTTTGGGCCAATTGTTTTTCTAATTGTTCCATTTCCAATCTAGCGGCCGCTTGTCGAGAATTGGCCTCCCGTCGGGCAGCCGCGAGACGGGCTAATTGATCCCCTTGTAAAGCAGAGCTAGAAGCACCTTCACTGACCTGTGCTTGATAAAGTTGATTTTCCGCCACTAAAGCGGCACGATTACGGGCTAAATCGGCGATTTCGCTCGGTAATTTTAATTGAGCGATCGAACTTTCCACTTGTGCCGGTGTCAGATCCTGCGCCATTAAGAGACGATAGAATTGATTTTCCTTCTCGGCAGTGGCGCGAATTTTTTTCAAAGATTCTAACTGCACTTGCGAGGCACTGGAATCCATTAAAACCAGTACATCACCTTTGTTAACTCGATCGCCGTCTTTAACTTTAACTTCCTGTACTACCCCATTCACCGGTGCTTGTACTTCTTGGACTTTGCCCTGGGGTTTAAGTTGTCCTTGAGCGCCGACCACCTGCTCGATTTTGGCGAGCGCTGACCAAATTAAAGCGACAGTGGTGACACTCATTAATGTCCAGATAATCGTCCGCGACCAAATGGGTGATTGTTTCAGGATCACCGATTGTTCCGGTGGGCTGAAAGTGGGTAAAGAAGGGGTAATACTTTTATTTTTCGTGGTAGTGGCCACGTTTTTACCCGCTTGGGTCAGTTCATCGCTTTTACCATTGCCGTTGCCGTTTTGACCGTTGTTAGAATTACCGTCCATGAAGATTCTCCTATATTTATTTTTTCAGTGATCAGTTATCAGTGAACCGATAACTGATCACTGATCACTGATCACTGATAACTGATAACTGACGACCGACTGACTAGATTTGCGAATCCTGTTGTTTATAGAGGGTATAGTAAAGGCCTTTTTTGGCCATTAATTCCTCGTGGGTGCCTTCCTCCGCTACTGTCCCTTTATCCATCATGACAATAATATCGGCGGATTTGATCGAAGCTAAACGATGGGTAATAAAGAAGACCGTATGATCCTTGAAAGCTTCTTTGAGATTCAGGCACACTTGCCGTTCGGTGTTATAGTCGAGGGCGCTGGTGGCCTCATCAAGAATGAGAATTTGCGGTCTTTGCAGGACGGAACGAGCGATCGCAACCCGTTGTCGTTGTCCCCCCGATAGGGATGCCCCCCGTTCACCGACGCGGGTATTATAGCCATTGGGCAGGGTCATAATAAATTCGTGGGCCGCCGCCGTTTTCGCTGCCGAGACAATTTCCTCCACAGTCGCATCGGGGTTAGTCAGGGCGATATTTTCCTGTACCGTACCGTCAAATAATAGGGTTTCTTGGGGAACCATGCCGATTTGACGACGGAGGGAATAGAGTTCCACTTTGTTGATATCGTAGCCATCGATGAGAATCCTTCCCGATTCTGGTTCGTAGAGACGGGCTAACAATTTAGTAATGGTACTTTTCCCGGCGCCACTTTCCCCCACCAAAGCGACAAAAGTACCGGCGGGGAATTCTAAATTGACGTTGTATAGTTGCAGTGGTCCGTGGGGATTGAAGCGGAAAGCGAGGTTTTCGTAGGTGACAGTGCCTTTAATTAAGGGCATGGGGATATTTTGGCGATCAAGTTCCGCTTCTTGGGGAGTATCGACGATATCGGCTAATCTTTCCAGGGATAAGCCAGTTTCTTGGAAGTTTTGCCAGAGTTGGGTCAAACGCAGGATCGGCGAGGTAACGTAGGAAGCGATAATCCGGAAGGCGATTAATTGACCAAGAGTGAGTTGTCCGTCTAAAACTAGGGCTGCTCCCACCCAAAGCACTAATAAACCCGATAATTGGTTAAAGAAGTGACTAAAGGAACCAGCCAAAGTTGAGGTCATTACCGTTTGAAAACCTTCGGCCACATAGCGCGCATAACGTTCTTGCCACTGCCAACGGGAACGCAATTCGATATTCTGTGCTTTCACCGTTTGAATTCCTGTCATTACCTCCACGAGATAGGATTGGGTTTCGGCGTTTCGTTCGGCTTTTGCTCGCAGTTGTCGCCGCACGATTGGTGCGAAAATAGCTGTGGAGAGAACTAAAATCGGCACGACTCCCAGGGCCCAGAAGGTTAAAATCGGGCTATAGATCAACATAACCACGATGTATATAACCGAGAAAATGGCATCTAACACCACCGTTAGGGCTGTACCTGTTAAAAATTGCCGAATATTCTCTAATTCGTTGATTCTTGTCGAAATTTCCCCCACTGGCCGCCGTTCAAAGTATTTCAGGGGTAAGCGCAGCAGGTGATCGATAATTTCTGAACCGAGGGTCATGTCGATGCGGTTAGTGGTATCGACAAAAAGGGATGTTCTCAAAAAGGTTAAAATTCCCTCAAAAACGGCAATTACTAACAGGAAAACCCCGAGGGTATTCAAGGTTTCCGGGCTATTCTGCACGATCACTTTATCGATGATCACCTGAATCATCAAGGGATTGGCCAGGGCAAATAACTGCACGAAGAAAGAAGCAATAAAAACTTCTATTAAGACTCGTTTATGTTTCTTGACAGAAGGCCAAAACCATGATAAGCCAAAACGCTGTTGCTGGGTGTGTTTGGTGGGTTTGAGCAGAATTACTTCCCCTTTTTCGTCCCAAGATTCCAGAAATTCGCTGGTTTTGCGTTTAATTATCCCCCTTTGGGGAACAGCGATCGTGGTTTCCCGTTGATTGATTTCGTAGAGGATAACGATGCTGTCTTGCCAGCGAATTAGGGCAGGAGGGTTGATATTGGGCAAGGAAGTAGCAGGTAAAGGTACTAATTGGCTATGGAGTCCCACTACCTCGGCCACAGCCCCACACAGGGGCAGGGAAAGGCTGCCAGTTCTTTGCAGTTGATCCCCTAGGATGCGTTGGATCACGTCTTTGCGAAAGGGGATATTAAAATATTTGCAGAGCATCTGAAAACAGGCACTCACCGCCTCTAGTTCCGTTTTTCCCCCGAAAAAAGGATATGACTTGCGGTTTTTCTGGACAGTTTTTTCAAGGTCGATATCGCTGGTGATGTCGCTGATTCTTCCTTGGGGGATATCTAATACCTGGGTGGGTTTATTTCCCTTGATGACTTGGGTTTCCCAGATATCATCTGTTTCTGTTTCCGCCGCCGCTTCGGTTGCAACTGTCAAGAATTCGTCTAACTGAGCGGAGGAAAGACCTAATAAGCGGGTGTTAGTCAGATTATTCTGGGTGATAACTGTGCCGATAGGATAATTATCAGTATTTTCGCTGACTAACCAGAGATAATCATCGTTAATCTGGTCGTAGGACACACAAGCTTTGTTTAAAAGAGCCTGAGCAATTTCTTTCAGGTCCCCCCCACCCCATGCCTGTTGATTAAGATAGGAGCCTAGGAGGGCATAAACTTCGGCGATCGAGGTTTGTTCAAAGAAATTTTCCTTAAATTCGGGGTAATTATTGATTAAAGACCAAAAATCCTCTTGTTTTAAGGTTAAACAGATCGTGACTTCCGAAGAAGCGATCACCGTTTCACAGGGGCTACCGCGCAGGAGACTGATCCACCCGAATAAATCGCCCGGCTGCAATTTAGCCAAAGTAACCGGCAACGGATTGTTAACCCTAGCATCGTAACCCAAAAGTCTGGCCTCTCCCTCGTAGAGAAAGACGAGGTGGGAGGGTAAGCGGTCGCACTTGAGGATCGCATTGCCCATCTCATAGCGAAAGGGTTGTAATTTCTGGCCGAGGGAACGTCTAACCTCGACGGGCAGGCGATCAAAGGGCTGTACAGTCTCCAGAAAGGCGGTAAAATCTAAAGTGGTATAACTCATTGGCTGGGCGAAAATTGACTAGGTTGGCAAATAATTAGGCGAAAAGACTAGGTTTACCCAGTGTTGCAAGGAAATGCTATATAATCG
>NZ_JADEXI010000271.1:0-6123 GCF_015207185.1 Microcystis sp. LEGE 08355
GGTGNGGGGTGTGGGGTTTTACCCATTTTGGCGAGCGGGGAGCAGCACAACCGGGGGAATACCGACCCCTGATTTCTGAACGAGTACGGAGGGAGTCGAACCCCCGACACCCAGGACCGGAACCTGGTGCTCTATCCTCTGAGCTACGTACCCACAATAAAATACTATTATATTATACCACTAGCCGACGCAGTAGAGCAGAAATTTCCTATGACTAGCGATCGCCCTTTAAAACTACTGATCAGTAACGATGACGGCATTTCGGCCCTAGGAGTCCGCACCCTCGCCAACACCCTCGCTACTGCGGGCCATCAAGTTACCGTAGTTTGTCCCGACGGCGAGCGCTCTGCTACCGGTCATGGCTTAACCCTACACCATCCCATCCGGGCTGAACAGGTGGAAGGAATTTTTCACCCCGATGTGATTGCTTGGTCCTGCTCGGGAACTCCCGCCGATTCGGTGAAATTTGCCCTTAGTGCCGTCCTCAAAGAGCGTCCCGATTTAGTTTTAGCCGGCATTAACCACGGGTCTAATCTCGGCACCGATATCCTCTATTCTGGCACGGTTTCCGCGGCCATGGAGGGCTTAATCGAAGGTATTCCCAGTATTGCTTTTAGTCTGGCTAGTTTTAAAGCCTGTGATTTTCAACCAGCCGCCGATTTTGCCCTCACTTTAGTCAGGAAAGTTGCCCTTAACCCTTTTCCTATTCCCACTTTACTCAATGTCAACGTCCCTCCGGTTAGTAGTGCCGAAATCAAGGGGGTGAAAATCACTAGGCAGGGATTGCGACGCTACGAGGAAACCTTCGAGAAAAGACTGGATCCTAGGGGTAAAAGTTATTACTGGTTAATTGGGGAAGTGGTGGAAGATATCGAACAACCGGACTACAGCCATTTACCCCCGCAAGTGCCTACGGATGTGCGCGCTATTGGCGAGAATTTTATCACCATCACGCCTCTACAATACAATTTAACTGATGTGCAGGGTTTTCAACATTTGCACGGAAATTCTTGGTTTGATTGAGGATCATCTCATGATATTCTGATTCAATCAGTAGCGTTTGAGAGCCTATGTCCCCTCAATTTAATTTTCAAGAAAACGAACTCGAAGAAGCGGATATCATAACCCTGTGGGATGAGCAAGGTCGATCGCTAGACTGTTATATTGAGAATGCCTATGAAACCGATGACCTTACCTATATGCTTCTTGTCCCCGTGGATACCCCGGTGATGATACTAGCTTGGGATGAGGAATCGGAGGAAGAAGAATCTGATGCCTTCTTAATCGAAGATAGCGAGGAAATCGAGCGGATTTTCGCCGATGCTAAGGCAGTTTTAGCAGAATTAGACCTATTGCTCAAACCCACTGCTCACACCTTGACTGTTAGCGGTGAATTGCCTCCCCTAGAAGAAGATAATGTTCTCAGTTTAGAAATCGATAGCGATGAACCTTCCTCGTCATCAGAGCCGGAAGAATTGCAATTTCTCGCCAGTTTCTTTTCCGAAGACCAAAAATACTCGATTTACAGTCCCCTTGCTCCTTTGTTATTCTTAGCCGTCGGTGATGCGGAAGGGAAAGTTGAATTAGTTTCCCCCGATGATGACGGTATGGGACCAATTCTAGAGGAACTTTTGTTTGATGAACTCGATTAATTACACGATCTTACCAAATCCGCCTGGCAAAATTTTTGATCAATCTAGTCACAGTATATCTTTCGGGATTTTATTATCGTCGTGATTAAAACGGATTTGGTATTTTTTTCCCTAAATTAATTAGGGCTTGCTGAATAATGGTAAAACCCTTTTAAAATAAGGCTTTTGACCTGCTAAAATCCGATGTTCATGCTGCGAAAATAGGATTAAGACCTTCAAAAACCTTGCATTATCCTTCTTTGAGTACACAAACTGGTACAAAAAAAAGAGGACAACAAAGCCTGAAACGACCGGCTACTGACGACCGGCTACTGACTCCTAACCCCACCAACAAACTTTTTCGGCAAACCCTAATTACACATTTTCCTAACCACTGACGAACCTATTGGCTCTCTTATTCTTGGTGTGATAAGTTTAACTTATATAGTAGCGATCAATCTTTGTGTCCTTTGTGTCTCTGTGGTTCGTTCCACTCACTGCCCCAAGACTGTATCTTAGAATACATTTTACCCACCAAACCTGGGAGAGCCACCTATTTATCAGATAGGCTGCTAGCCTCTGCTTGCTGGCAAAAGTGAGGGGCAGCCTCAGACAGGCACTAATGCCAAAGGAAGAATTAATAATCAGTCTTTAGTCAGAAGATTTACTATCAGAGCAGCACAAGGCTGACGTTTAGGGGCTGGCTGCGATAGGATAAAAAAGTGCTAGATAAAAACTCCTCTCCCTTCTGGTCTTTAGTTGCAGGTCACTGGTTCAAGCTCATCTGTGGAGCTAGTTACCAGGATTTGCCCACGATTCGCAACCTCGCTTTGACCTATACTATCGCCGGGGCCGATTGTATTGATGTGGCCGCCGACCGAGCCGTGATTGTTGCGGCCCGCGAAGGCATCGAAACTGCCGAAAAAATCGCCGGATTCCCCCCAAATCGACGACCTTGGTTAATGGTCAGTCTCAATGACGGGGAAGATCCCCACTTTCGTAAAGCTATCTTTAACCCGCAACTCTGTCCGGTCGATTGTCCCCGTCCCTGCGAAAAAATCTGTCCCGCTTATGCTATCGATAGGGGAGGAGTGATCGAACAGCGCTGTTATGGTTGCGGTCGCTGCTTACCCGTTTGTCCCCAGCAAATAATCGAGACCAGAGCCCGTGTCTGTCAACCCCAAGAAATTATCCCCTTAATTATTGAAATGGGAGTCGATGCGATCGAAATTCATACCCAAGTCGGTCATGGAGAGGAATTTGCTCGACTCTGGCCAGCGATCTCAACTGTAAGTAAAAACCTAAAAATCCTGGCCATAAGTTGCCAAGATCATGAATATATCATTGATTACCTCCACTATCTGCGAGAAACTATTTCACCCCTAAGCTGTCCTCTGATTTGGCAGACTGACGGCCGACCGATGAGCGGCGATATCGGCAAAGGAACCACCCACCCGGCCATTAACATGGCCAAAAAAGTCCTCTGTGCCAATCTAGCCGGATTTGTGCAGTTAGCTGGGGGAACCAATGACCACACCGTGACCAAATTACGGCAACTGGGACTGAGAGAAAAAATCGCTGGTATTGCCTATGGAAGTTACGCCCGTTCATTGATTTTGCCAATTTTAGAGCATTTAGACCAGCCTAACCTTGAAAATGACCCCCAAGCCTACCAAGAAGCCGTTAAAGCCGCTTCTATTCTCGTTGCTCAATTAAAAGCCTAACCTTGGTCAAAAAACTATAATATTTTTTAAATTGACAACTAACCCCTAAATGTGTTAGACCCCAAGAAAATCTTGGAAATAAAAACAGCCAATTATCGCCAAAACCTTTTATTATTAATGCCAGAAACCCTACCCTCCTCTCGGATGCCAGTTACCGAAGATTTAAACAAACTCTTGGCAATTCTACCTGTGCGGATTCGCGGCAAAATCGAGGAACACCCGCGGCAGCATCAACTGATCGAAGTAGTTATGGATTTGGGACGCATACCAGAAGCGCGTTTTCCCGATGGGGCGATCGATCTGGGGGACGAACCGATCTCAAAAGAAGAAATCCAGTATTCGATCGCCCGGGTGGGCAGTTTTAGCGGCGATAATCGCGCCGGGATTGAACGCACCCTGCACCGCATCAGTGCCATTCGCAATCGAGACGGGGAAATTATCGGTTTAACCTGTCGTATCGGTCGGGCCGTTTTCGGTACGATCACCCTGATTAACGACCTAGTGGAAACGGGAAAATCCCTGCTGCTGCTCGGTCGTCCGGGGGTGGGGAAAACCACGGCCTTGCGGGAAATAGCCCGAGTTTTAGCCGACGACCTCAATAAACGGGTAGTGATTATCGACACCTCCAACGAAATCGCCGGGGATGGAGATATTCCCCATCCGGCCATCGGTCGCGCTCGTCGGATGCAGGTGGCCCGTCCGGAATTGCAGCATCAAGTCATGATCGAAGCAGTGGAAAACCATATGCCAGAGGTGATCGTGATTGATGAGATCGGTACGGAATTAGAAGCTCTGGCCGCTCGCACGATCGCCGAGCGAGGAGTGCAGTTAGTGGGAACCGCCCACGGCAATCAATTGGAAAATTTAATTAAAAACCCGACTTTATCGGATTTAGTCGGGGGAATTCAGGCAGTAACTCTCGGAGACGAAGAAGCGCGCCGCCGGGGTTCTCAGAAGACCGTTTTAGAACGCAAAGCACCGCCCACCTTTGACATTGCCATCGAAATGTTGGAACGTCAGCGCTGGGTCATCCACGAGGACGTATCTACCACGATCGACCAACTGCTGCGGGGACGGGAAGCAATTGCCCAAATCCGTTGGGTAGACGAGGAGGGGAAAGTACAAGTCGCTCAGGAAGAACCAAAACCGGAAAACCTGACCCCTTTGCGCAGCAATTATCTGCCGGAAATGGATAAACCCAAGGGATGGCGGGCCGATGGCCGGATGACTCCCGTGGCCCGTTTCGGTGCGGGCCCCCTCAACCGGGAAAACGATTTCGATCGCCTCCTCGAACAATCTTGGCTGCAGGAGGAACCGGAAACGGAAAAAGTCCGCGTCCCCGGTCCCAATGGCGAAGATTGGCCGGTTTATGTCTATCCCTACGGAGTCAGTCGCGCCCCGATCGAACAGGTAGTACAGGCCCTAGATTTGCCGATCGTTTTGACCAAAGATTTACAGGGGGCCGATGCGGTGCTGGCCCTGCGTTCCCACGTTAAAAATCAGTCAAAATTGCGTCAAATTGCCAAAGTAAGACAAATTCCCATCCACGGCATCAAATCCAATACCCTGCCCCAAATTTCTCGCGGTTTAAAGCGGATTTTGGGCATTGATGACCCGATGAATCAGGAAGGTGCAGATCTACGTTTATTTGCCCGCAGCGGTAGTGATGACGAGATCGAAGCTTTGGAGGAGGCCCGGTTAGCGGTGGAACAAATCGTTATTCCCACCGGCCAACCGGTGGAGTTACTGCCGCGATCGGCGAAAGTGCGGAAAATGCAGCACGAATTAGTGGAACATTACCGTCTCCAATCCGATAGCTTCGGAGAGGAACCGAATCGCCGTATTCGCATCTATCCAGCTTAGGAGTCGGGAATTGGCAGCGACGCACGCTCATCATTCTAGGTACAGAACGGCGAGCGGTGCGGTGGCCGTCCAGATTATCCATCGTCCCCAATCGGCGGCGGAATTGCGCGCCAAAATGCCCCTAGCTGAAAGAATTAAGCTCTGTCTCGATCTGGCTAAGATTAAACTAGCGACCACGAGCGATTATCTCGATAGTTATGCCCGTCGGGGCATTCTCTATCCCTATCTTACCCATCCAGAGCCATCGGGTTTTAATTTCTTCAATTGGCTACGGAGGGGGAATAGTCCCACCCCCGGCACTTGGCAGTTGGCAAAGGCCAATTTTTGGGCAGCCGGAGCTTTTGCTGCTTTGTTATGGAAAATTTGCCCGATCGCTGGCCCGATGGACAAAGACGCACCGGAGATTTTATCTTGAATGTCGGGGTGAAGACCCTCGCGCTTAGCGACGGGATGAAACCCCGACCAGTATAAAACAGCACTTCGACAAGCTCAGTGACACGAAGCACGACATTTCGAGGGGCTTCGATGTAAAGGCTCAATGTAAAGGCTCAGTGACACGAAGCACGACATTTCGACACATTTCGAGGGGCTTCGATGTAAAGGCTCAATGTAAATGTAAAGGCTCAATGTAAAAGCTCAATATAAAAGCTCAGTGTCCACATTTCGACAAGCTCAATGTCAACTAAAATCTTGACAATCCGATGCTCTACAGGTTAAAATCAAATAAGTTGTTTGAGGTCGATAAACAATGATTGTCTTAGAAATGAAAGCCGTGGTTAAACCAAGTCAGTGTTCTGCCATTGATGAAGCTATTCGTACAGTACAATTCATCCGTAATAAGGCTTTAAGGCTTTGGATGGATGCCAAGAGAGAAGACAAAATCGATAAATATTCTCTCAATAAAT
>NZ_JADEXI010000272.1:0-6113 GCF_015207185.1 Microcystis sp. LEGE 08355
AAAAGATGTCAAGTTGTATCCTTAACAAGGGAACAGTCAAACTAGGAGCCGTGTGAGGTGAAAGTCTCATGCACGGTTCTGAATGGGAGGGGAGGTCGGTGACGACCTTCTCGACCCCTAATAGTATTAGTTCACTGTTGGTGGAGTTAAGAAACTGTTGAAAAAGTTCAAGAATGCGCTTACCTAAAGGTTCTAACCGCAATGCTGATTTAAAATAGCCATCATCTTTTGGGCCACCGCTGCTGTTTGTTCCAGCATAGCAAAATGACCACAATCGGATAACTCAATGACGTTGCTGCCAGTTTCAAACAAGGGATGAAAACTGGCCAGATGGTTAACGTACTTAACTTCCATAATCGTATCCTCTTTCCCCGCCAGAAAATAGACCGGTTGCGGGAGACGGGAGACAATCTGGGGTAAAAGATGAACTTCGCTGATAGTGGTGGTTTCCAAAAGTGACCCTAGGGCCGCTTGGTAATCGGCCCGGACAAAATCAATCACGCGCTGTTTGCCCCATTTTTTACCTAGGGTTTGCTTGACCATCATCCGCGAGAATAAAACATCAATAAAGGGAACACGGGGCAACCAAGGCGGTCTTCTCTGTAAAATCTGTCTTCCAGCTTCCCGAAATCGCTCGAATTCCTCCTTTAGATAGATGCCACCGCCGGCATTCATACAGATTACCCCTTTAATCCGTTCAGGACAGCTATCCGCGGCCCACAAAGCAACACTACCACCGAGGGAATGACCAACTAACCAAGCAGCATCGAGGTTTAAGCGGTTAAGAAGGGTAATAACGTCTTGGGAGTAGGATTCAAGGTTATAACTGCTAGGAGGACTGTTAGAGGTGATTTTTTGGGAGTCGCCAAAGCCCCGGAGATCATAGACTAGACAGGGATAATCCGGGGAGAGAATATCTACCAAAGGCTGCCAGTAGTGACGACTCAGCAGCCAACCGTGTATAAAGACTAAAACCGGTTTATCCGCTTGGGGCGAAAATAACTCGTAACTGTGGGATACTCCCGATATGTCGATGGTAGGCATATAATCAATCTCAACCTAAGTTAAACCGTTGATAGGGGTTACTAGGGAAACTTCTAGAGAAAAATGGGTGTATTTAGCCTTGTTTACAGAGCAAAATCAGGGAAGCTTAGGATATTCCCTGATAGCTGATCAATCAATGCTATAGACAATTTCAAAAGCTTCTACTTTCAGTATAAAACACTGGGGATACCTCCCTAAAATAGGATGAAAACCCTAGACCAGGATTTATCTATGAAATGCGATCGCTTTTTGACTCTTTCCCTAGTGTTAAGTCTGGGATTAGTTTTTCCCCCCTCTCTACCCGCTCAAAATCCCCCCGCTACCACCTTTCAACCCGGTCCTTGGCAGCCTGTTGCTAGGGTGAATACGAGTCGTCCCGTGGAGATTAAAATCATCAATCAAACCGATATTGACCTCAATTATGACCTATCGGCCAATATTAATTCCTCTCCCCAATTATTATCTCCAGGTACGGAGACAAACCTAAGAGGTTTGGTAATTCCAGCATATATTCTGATTAATCGGGCTAATGCCGCCGCAGATCCCTATTCTTCTAGTTTAATCTATGCCGTAGAGGTCAATGATGATAATTTAGTCACGATTACTGTCACCAAAGTTCCGGGGAGTACCCCCGGTTATACCACCTTTAACATCAATCAACAGGGTGCTATTTATATTTACTAGCTCTAGCTTAAGCTGTTATGGAGTCACCTCGATTGTTAATTAAGTTTACGGCTCTTTCTACCTCCTTTGGCTTCAGGATTTTAAAATTCGTCTTCTTGGGCAAGAATTGTCTTAATAGTCCCTTATTATGCTCGTTTAATCCCCCTCTCCCAAGAATGATTGATAAGGAGTAGCAAAATAAAAATCTGCCCCGATTTTCTGAGGGGGCATCTCAGTTTTGCAGAAATACTGAAAACAGGATATAAAGGAAGAAGAAATTGATCAACAGAGGCAAGGACAATGACCAGATTAAATGATGCTGACCGAGAAAAAATCGGAATCGAAGGTTAAAATTCGTTTGATTTTTAAATTCTCAGCCGTTACTACTAAAGTCGCATCAGCTAAATCCATTGGGCGATCTTTATATTTTTCCATCAGTGACAGTAATCGAGGATAATCTTTTTCTTTGATCGAGGCTAACCGTACCATTTTCTTCAATAGCAATTTACCGAGTTGAGCTTGCATCGACCATCCCCCACGTTGCAAGCAGAGATACATGGATTCAGTAAAACAAGACCAAGTTGTTATTAGATAATAGGACTCATTCTCGATAAAAATTTTAACTGCTTGATGTCGTGGCTGAGATTTATCTACCGAACAGAATAAAGGGGCAGTATCGCACAGGATCATAGGATCAATCCCTGTTGTTTATATTTATCTATTAACAGATTTTCCTAGTCCTTTTCGCTAATTTCAGAGGCGGTCAATTCCATTTCTTCAACTTCTTGAAACCCTTTAGCCCATTTTTCTTTTAAGTCCTCTCTTCGATAGGCTTCAATTTCTTCGGCGATCTCTTCTTCGGTAATATCCTGAACGCCGGGTAAGGATTGAGTTTTATCGAAGAGTTCTTTAACTTTTTTGCTTAAAGCCTGACGGTTTTGTTTGTCCGCTAAATTTAACAAAGCGTCTTTCAATAAATCTTCAACGCTATTATATTTCCCTGTCGATAATTGAGAGTTAATTAATTGTTCTAATTCGGGATTTAAGGTAATATTCATGGTAAAATATGCTCCTGTGTAATATCGAATTTGGGACGATTGAAAACAGTGATCAACTCTAACAAAGTAGATTCGGACATTAAAAGCTTGCCGATATTTTGGGCTTTGTCTAATGCCTGACGAGCTTTGCCGTTTTTCGACAGAAGCGCGCTTACTAAAACGTTGGTATCGAGAATAAAAGAATATTCAAGGCTCATTTAGTAAAGATTCTAAAATTTCGGGGGTTAATCCTCTAGCTTCCGCCTCATTACTAATTTCGTCCATTAGTTTTCTCAAGAAATCGATATCGCTGTTAACTGGCTTTCTAATTAGCAAATCGACAAGAACCCGGATGCGTTCTTGTTCCTCCGGGGATGCGGATTGATAGACTTCTGCCGCTTCGGGACTGACTTCGATCGAAATTTTGCTCATATTATTAAGGCTCATTCTTGCTATGCTTCGGGGAGTTGTTTGAATAAGTCGATAACTTGTTCGTTGCTTAAGGTTAAGTTCGGCATAGGTCGCTTCTAGACACCAGCATGATTAATCAGTTTAACACCGGTCCTTAATGGAGAAGGTTTTCGGTTCGCCTACACCTTCCGGGCTTCGATCGGTTAGAATCGAGAAATTATCGGCCTAGAAAGTCCTTTCATCTTCGCGCTTGCCGTAAAATTATGATTGTCTCTCTCCAAGAAGCTCAAGCCAAACTGCCCGAACTGATATACAATCTCAAACCGGGGGAAGAATTGTTGATTACCGATAATAATCTCCCACTAGCCAAATTAATCGGGCAAACCCCCACATCTCCCCAACGTCCGGGGCCTGGCCTATGTAAAGGAATGATTACCATCGTGGCCGATGATGAAGAACACTTACAAGACTTCGCGGAGTATCTGCCTTGAAATGTCTAATCGATACCCATACTCTGCTTTGGTACACACTCAACGAATCCCCACTAAGTAGCGCCGCCCATCAACTAATTATTAACCAAAATAACGAAATATTAATCAGCCCAGCATCCTATTGGGAAATCGCCATCAAAATCAGTATCGGTAAACTCATTTTACATCAATCTTACAAAGATTTTATCGACGTATGCCTTAATCAATATCAATTTAATATCCTTGCCATCACACCAGAACATACGGATGCGCTGATCACCCTTCCTTTTTATCATAAATACCCCTTTGATCGCCTTCTGGTAGCTCAAGCTATTGTTGAAAATATTCCGATTATTAGTGTAGATACTATTTTAGATCGGTACGGTATTCAACGTCTTTGGTAGGGCGATCGTTTTTCTCAACCTATCGGAAAACTCGACACTATAACCCCTTTCTAATCCCTCGATTTGATGTTTTTCTACCAAGGTTCCCACGTCTCCTGCGGATAATCTTGCTTCGCGAATATCTTTTAATAAAATCCCATTGAGTAAAGTTCATAATTCATGGTTATTATTTCGATCTAAAAAGTCCAAAAAGTCTTTTGCTTTCACGATCTGAATATTTTGATATTGAACGAGTGAGAGAAGATGTTTGTCTCCCGTGATAATATGGGTCGCCTTGCCAACAATCGCACATTCTATGATCATATCGTCATCGGGATCGGCAGATACTAGGGCAAGCTCTTGATTAATTCTGACAATTCGAGAAAATTGGCAAACTTCTTCAATAATTTCCTCGGTTTTTTCTTCAGAAAGTGTAAATTTTACAATAAGCTTTTCTGAAAACTCATCTAAAATTTCTTGGCAAGTTACCGATTGTATCCGCCCGTTTCTTGCCATAGACACGCACAGAAGTGGACTTCCACCAGGAAAAAGCAAGGCAGAAATTAGTATATTAGTATCAAAAACGACAATGGGAGCCACTATTTTTCATGAACGATATTATCGATAAACTCTTCTTTTTCTTCTTCCGTCATGGTATCCCAATCATAGCCGCGTTCCTTGGCTACGATTCGAGCTTTGTCAATGGCGTAGTTAGACAAGGATTCCCATCGGTTCGACTGACTGAGGATGAGAATTTTATAAACTTCCCGTTTCTGGTCTTCGGGGAGTTGTTTGACTAATTCGATCACTTGTTCGTTGCTTAAGGTTAATTTCGGCATAGGTCGCTTCTAGACACCAGCATGATTAATCAGTTTAACACGAGTCCTTAATGGAGAGGTTTTTCGGTTTGCGTTCGCCTACACCTTCCGGGCTTCGATCGGTTAGAATCGAGAAATTATCGGCCTAGAAAGTCCTTTCATCTTCGCGCTTGCCGTAAAATTATATCTTTAACTAAATGGTGATCGCTAATTAATTATCGTAGTAAAGCTTGAAAACCTGCTTGAATAAAATGAACATCTGAAGTTAAAGCGTCGGTAATTTGATTTTCTTCCATAACAATAAAAGAAAAACAATCTACTAATCCCCAGCTTTTATCAGCTCTTGATTCGTAGAGCTTTAAGCCTTTTTGAAAAAGAGTAGAAGTGATAGTAACAACGAATAAATTATCGGTTTGATAGCATTGCTTGATAAAGGCAGAAACCTTAGGACGATTGTAATGACTAAGAGCATTACCAACCTCCATAAAAATGGCTTCAGTAACCCAAACTGCTGTTGCATTTTTTACATAGGGGAGGAACTGCATAGCAATTTGATGATATTGATCATGAGGATTGAGAATTGCTTGGATAAAGACCGTATCTAAAAAAAGTTTGGACTTATTCATCGCTTATATTTCTTTTGGGAGTATCATATAAATAATGATCGTGTTCCCTTGACCAATCTTCTGGAGCTTCATAGGTGCCAGCCATTTCTTCTAACAGTTCCCAAGCATTTTTATGGTTATTTTCTAGTGGATCTTCCCGAGAAATAATTTGGATGATGTAATGGGTATTGGGTTCTAATTCAATCTTTTCTTCGGGACGGAAAACCATTCCATCATAACTAACTCGTAGATTTTTTATCATAATGGATTGTTGAGAAGTAATTCGAGTACGGCCTACACAGTGCCTTAAGGCTAGTGTAACACACCCTCTCAACTATAACTGCCGTGCGATCGCACATTCTATGATCATATCGTCATCGGGATCGTTGGGAACGGATCTAAGTTGTCTCGTTATCGGAACAAGGCTGGAAAATTGACGAATTTCTGCGATATATTCTCTAAGTCCCCGTTCAGATATTTGAAATTTCTGCTGAAGTTTTTCGGTTAATTCGTCTAAAATCTCTTGGCAGGTTACTGAAGATACCAATCCCGTCTTCGCTAACGATAAGCAGGAAAATGTAGGGCTGTTTTTAGACAGCCAAGCAGAGATTAATATATTTGTATCAAAAACAACTACATAGGGTTTGCTAAAAAAGTTTGTTGGTGGGGGCAGGGTGTGGGG
>NZ_JADEXI010000273.1:0-6090 GCF_015207185.1 Microcystis sp. LEGE 08355
GGATAAAGAACGATTAGAGTCTAAATTAGGACAAATTACCGCACCACCACCGATATGGGCGGGATCGATGCCTATATCTTCCTGATTCTCTGCCGATTTAATTCCCCAGAGGGCCAATTGTCCCCCCAGAGAGTAACCCGTGAACCAAAAAGGGGCAGGACAGCCCATTTTTTGAGCTTGGGCGGCAATATGAAGGAAATCTAGCCCTTCATAGATGCCATCGGAGGTGAGAGTCGGGGATAATTCGGCTGTCTTACCGTGGGCCCGCCAATCGAAGAGGACGACTGCGTAGTTTCTTGCTACGGCTTTTCTGCCTAAAATTCTTAAAAACCATTGATTATCTAAGTCTCCCGTGATGCCGTAGGTGCCGATAATTGTTCCCTTAGCTTGCGGGGGAATGGAAACAATCCCGTAGATGGGGACCGCATTGGCCCCAGTGAAAATGGTTTCTTGATAGACTGGTTCGGGAATAGCGATCGTATTTTGCCAGGTTTCTCGCGCTTTTAGGGACACATAGAGGGTCATGGCAAAACCGTTTTTCAGCAATGGGGGCGGAGTGTAGGTGAGATTATCGGTCTTCGTCCTCGGATGGGCAAGCATAGCAGCACAGGGGAATCAAAAAGTCAAGAGGGGGAGACAAAAATTAACTTATGCCCACCGCTTTCTTAAAAATTGTAAAGCAAATTGTCCCAAGCAGCGAGCAACTCTGGCAGGGCATTGGCCGACCAATTGCCCTCACAACCGCGACCTTGATAGAGAATCAATCGCAGGGAATAATTATCGGGAAATCCTGCCGCTTCTAACCATAAAAGCTCGCTTTCCGCTTCACAAGCAATACTTTCTTCATCCATTAATTCTGTGGCCATGGCTGCCATAGTTGCGGTCAATTGTGATAGTAACCGACGCAAATCTTGCCACTCGGCCTCGGTTAATTCGATCGCCCAATCATCGCCACCAATTAATCCTTTATAAACGGCTGCCTTAGGATTCCAACCGAGTCGCCAACCCGAACCATATTTGAGAATTTTTTCCATAATTTTCTAGAATTTTAATAGGTCAGCATCTCCCGGTTTTGATAAAGATGGACGACTAGGAGAAGGACTAGGAGAAGGACTAGGATTGGGGGTTTCTTGGGGGAGAATAGCGGGGTTATAAATTTCGACTAGAAGGGTGACTAACTGCTGCCGTTGACGACGATTAAGACTGTTCATCGCTTTGATATCGGCAGCCATGGGGTTAACGGTAAGGGTTGCTTGTCCGGGATAGTTTTCTTCGCTGATTTTCTCGTTTACTCCTAGATAATCTCCTAGGGTTAATTGCCAATCAAAACGTATGAGAGTAAACCTTTTTTTTGTATCTTGATGATAACGAAGAAAGCGACTGATTAAAGTATTATTCGGATCTACCGCTCCTGTCTCTCGACGGATATAGTTGTTTTCTTTCGGTAAATCTAGCATTACTTGATAAATTTGTTGAGCAACTGTTTCGGGTCGTTGAATTTGGCTCATCCCGGTGGATTG
The DNA here is from genome assembly GCF_015207185.1 of Microcystis sp. LEGE 08355. Taxonomy (NCBI): domain Bacteria; kingdom Bacillati; phylum Cyanobacteriota; class Cyanophyceae; order Chroococcales; family Microcystaceae; genus Microcystis; species Microcystis sp. LEGE 08355. The sequence continues at coordinate 1,521 of NZ_JADEXI010000273.1, forward strand.
CCAGGATAACCACCAGAAAAATATCCCTATTCCTAGCCATATTATTAATAATATTAGTCGCTGAATTTTCAGCTTTTGAGGAAATTTTAAGAGCATATTAATCAAGAAAAGATTGAAGTTAATTATCTAGGAACAGTGGGGATTTTTCAGGAACATTTCAAGAGGTTGGGAATGTTATAATCATCTAACAATACCCCAACTCATCTAACTGTAACACCTAGGCTCAAAGTTACCCCAGTCATCCCCATCATAGCAAAGACTGGACACGATCGAGGGGCCAGTAAACTTTATAGGCTTGACCAACGATATAACTTTCTGGCAAAAAACCCCAAGCATGGGAATCAAAACTATGGTTACGATTATCTCCCAAAACAAACAGGTTTTTTGGGGGTACAGTCATAAATTCTATTTCATAATTGGCTAACTCGGCGGTGTAGGGTTCCTCGATAACTTGCCGGTTGAGATAAACTTTACCCCTGCGGATTTCCATGGTATCCCCGGGAATAGCGATGACTCGTTTGATAAAAAAATCTCCCGAATTAGGCTCTAGTTGCTTAATTTTTTCGGGAGTTCTAAAAACAATTATATCGCCTCTTTCCGCTTGATAATTACTGGATTGACTGACGAAAACGCGATCACCTACTGCGAGGGTAGGCAGCATGGATTCGCTAGGAATCTCGAAAAATTCTATTTTTTGATGTAACCAATCGGGAAAATAATTACAGATAATTCCCCAAGTAAAAATTGCTGCCACCATCAGCGCCAAAATGGAACGATAGGTGTGACGATGGGGATGGAATTGATGGGGGAAAGTGTGATAAACATGATAAATAGCGATCGCTGTAATTAAAGGCGCAAGAAAGAGGATATTAGCAAAAAAATCAGCCATTTTCAGGCTAATCTGGGATATAGTCAGAAAAATTATCCCTAAGCTCACCTTATCAGCGTACAATTGCCCCAAACCTGGCATAATCCGGTTAGCGAAGACGGCAAACCATGGGTTTTTTTGTTTCCGGGGAATTTTCTCTAAGCTGTTATTCTGTCTGGAATAATAAACACTCCAGTGAGCGTCAAAAATATTGCTAATGTAAAGGACAACCAGAGCAACTATTCCCCCTAATCCCCAGCTTACAGGGCCATTGGGGCTAAAAATTGACCAAATTGTCACAATTATTAATATTAATTGAGCGATTGCCAAAAGGGTTGCTTTCCGGTTTTTGTTAGCATACCATTGTCCCAAGCCGGGGAAGAACATCGAGAGATTGACCGCTAACCAGGGATCTTTTGCTTGTGAATTAGTCGCATAAGGACGAGAAACAGCCGAAAAAAGGGAGGGTTTGCTCATAGTATAGACCTATTGCCAATTCAGTAAACAGTAAACAGTAAACAGTGAACAGTGAACTTAAAACTCAAATCTGATAACTGATAACTGATAACTGATAACTAATATAGCAACCAACAACAATTAATGCTTTTACTTCAATTTAGCACATCTCATTACTGTCGCAAAGCTCGTTTAGCTCTAGGTTATAAGGGGATTGATTACCAAGTAGAAAATCTCACCCCCGGACTACATATTCTCAAACTCAGTCCCCTAACTAAAGGGTTAACCACTGTCCCCGTTTTAATGGCAGCAGATGAGATTATTGCCGATTCTACTGCCATTTTAAAATATTTAGAAAAAGTAGTTCCTTTCCCCTCTTTTATTCCCGCTGGGGAAAAGGAGAAAAATCAAGCTTGGTTACTAGAGGATTGGTTAGATGAAAGTATTGGAGTAGCGACTAGATTTGTCTATTATAATTATCGCGCTGGAGAGGGAAAAGCGATCGATCCTTCCCTGAGTAGTCAAATAATTATTAATATCGTGCGACAACAATATAAAATCACCCCAGCCAGGGTAAAACTAGCGGAGGAGCGGCTAGAAAATGCCCTCAAGATTCTAGAATATTGGCAAAATCAGGCCTATTTGGTGGGAGATAAATTAAGTGTAGCCGATATTGCCGCCACTGCCCTACTCAGTCCTCTGGCTCTAATTCCCAGTTATCGTCAAAAATATCCCTGGTTGTTTGCTAGAATCGGGGAAATTCATCAACAGTGTCGAGAAAAATTGCCACCCGGTTTAAATTAAATGCAGCGAACGACCAAAATTATCATCCTCATCTCGATCGGTTTCTTATCGCCCCTAAAAGCCCTTGCTTTGCCCGCTCCTGAAGATATTCCCGAAGAAGTTTTACGAGCAGAAATTATCACTTCGGCTCGATCGCCCTTGGATAATCAACCCCTAAATGCGGCAGAATATGCCTTACTGGAAGAACAATTAGCCACCAGCATTTATCCACCCCAAATTAATCCCAAGATTCGACAATTAATTGCCCTGAGAAGATTACAAAAACTCCTCCAGATATTGATACCTTTTTATCGTTAAGATCAAAATAGCCGATCTCCTTTGGCGAGAGTGCCTATGCTAACCAAAAATTTAGAGAGGATTGGAGCAAGGCGATCGCTTTTATCACCAGCAGACAAAAATCCCGTGTTATGATTAATGAAAAAATCATAAAGTTTTGTAACAAACCTTGACTGCTATCCTCCACCCCCAAGAAAAACCCCTGCTTAATCGTCCTTGGTACTCCCTGTCCCCTCTCTGGCAAGGAGACGAAACCGATGTGAAACAAGGTTTACCCCATAGCCAACTCGCGCCTCCTTGGCAGATTTTAATTCTCGGCGATGGTTCTCCCACCCGTCATTTACAACTTTTAACTGGTGAAAAAACGGAGGTGGATGTGATCGATATGTCCCCCATCGGCGACGATGAGGATGGCGCACCGATGAAAATTAGCCTGATTCCGGGGCCGAGATTGCGTCGTCAAGTCTGGTTACGCACAGCTAGTGGTCAAAGGTTAGCCTATGCCGCTTCTTGGTGGTCTGCCAATCAAGTGGACGAATATCTAGAAAATCGTTCCCTACCGATTTGGGAAAGTCTCTCGCGGCTGCACACGGAATTGTATCGCGATGTGCAGGGACTTTATTACGGTCATTCCCCGGAATTAGAAATAGCTTTTGGGGAAAAAGGAGCATTTTGGGGTCGTCATTACCTATTTTGGCACGCTCGCCAACCCCTTACCCTGATTTACGAGGTTTTTTCTCCCTATCTCCGTAAATACCTCGGCGAAATGAGAATTGATCAATTAGGATAACTGCTGTAGATATTTCTAAGTAGGGCTGGCTGAATAAATCTAAAAACCTTGTTGGATAATATCTTTAGAACGTAGGTTGGGTTGAAGCATGAAACCCAACGCCCGCATGGGTTACGCTACCGCTAACCCATCCTACAAATAATTGTACCTCCCTACTTATGTAGTTCAATTAGTTAATCTTTGGAGAGAATTAAATGATTTTTCTCCGTTAATTTGGCCATCCAACCCGGTTCAATCACAATCGTGCTAATTTTTTCGATAATAATTGCGGGTCCTGGCAGACAATCAAAAGGTTGCAGATCTGAACGCTGATAAATTGGCGTTTCCCGCCATTGATTAGCCAGAAAAACCGCTACTCGATCGAGCATAGGAGGTAATTCTTCCATGGGACGGGTGCGGGTTAAAATTGCTTCTTGGGGACTGTCCATAGTCTGGATCAATTCCACGGCAATCGACTCAACAATTAAAGCTTTTTGTTCTTGTTTAAACCCATAACGTCTTTGATGTTCCCGTTCAAAATCCTGACGCATTTGATCGCTAAAATTAACCGCTAAAGTGGCATCACTGCCTTGATATTTTAAACTGACTTGCTGCCGCACCTGATTATAACCCTCTAATTCCCGACCTGCTAAAACTTCTAATTCGTTCATTTCCGTGAGTAACTGCCCGATTAAATCAGCATTTAACGGCTGTTCGATCGCTTTTTCTTTAATTACCCTCAAATCGGCCAAACCCATGCCGTAGGCGCTTAAAACCCCGGCGTAGGGATGGAGAAAAATGCTTTTCATTCCCAGAGTATCGGCAATTAAACAGGCCACTTGACCCCCGGCACCGCCAAAGGTACAAAGAGTATAATCACTGAGATCATAACCCTTTTGTAGAGAGATTTTTTTAATCGCATTAGCCATATTTTCCACGGCAATTTGAATAAACCCCGCAGCCAACATTTCAGGACTATTATTACCACCCATTGTTGCCGCTAATTCGTGAAACTTTGTCAGCACAATCTCTTTATCTAGGGGTAAATTTCCCTCTTGTCCAAAAATAGCGGGAAAATAGGTGGCTTGAATTTTTCCTAACAAAACATTAGCATCGGTAATTGTTAATAGTCCACCCCGTCGATAACAGGCAGGTCCCGGATTAGCTCCGGCACTTTCCGGCCCAACCCGAAAACGAGAACCATCATAGACTAAAATCGAACCTCCACCAGCGGCCACGGTGTGAATACTTAACATCGGCGCTCGCATTCTTACGCCGGCAATTTCGTTATCTGTTTGGCGCTCGTATTCCCCTTGAAAATGAGACACATCGGTGCTAGTTCCTCCCATATCAAAACTGATAATTTTGCTAAATCCCGCCCTTAAACTGGTTTGTAC
>NZ_JADEXI010000274.1:0-6046 GCF_015207185.1 Microcystis sp. LEGE 08355
ACAAGAAACCATCGAATTACTATCTATTCCCGACTTAAGAGAAAGCTTACAACTATCTCTACAGCAAATTAATGAAAATGAAACCTATTCTCTTGAGGAAGTGTTGGGAGACATTGATTAATGGTTTATGAAGTCAGATTTACCAAAGAAGCTAAAAAAGATGTTGATAAGCTAACCCCTAAACTTAAGAAGAAACTGAAGTCAATTATCCAAGATACCCTGAGTATTTCTCCCTATAGTGGCAAAAAATTAGTAGGAGATTTAACGGGTTTCTACTCAATTCGCTTAAGTTATCAAGATAGAATACTTTACACCATTAATGATGAACAGAAGTTAATCTATATTCATCGTACTAAAACCCATTATGGCGAATAAACTAGACCTTGAAAATTCTTGAAAACTAGGGTCTGTAGGCGCACGGATTTTCCATTATGAATATAGTATCATGTCAAGAGGCTTTTGTCAAGAGAAAATTTAACAACATCCAGAAAAACGTGGCCGATTGTAGGGGTAATTCATGAATTACCCCTACACCTATTACCTAGTCCAGTAGGGTGCGTTAGACGGCCAAAATTTCCGCTTTGACTTGAAGCTAACAATCCGTCGTAACGCACCACCTATCATTGACTTGAGGCGAAGCATTCGGACGATAACCTATCGCTGAAACCGTAGATTTGCTATCCGAATGATGCGCCCCTACTTTGTCAGCATACCCTAATTAATCGGGCAATTTATACTGTTCCACAATCTTCTTAGCATATTCAGGAACATGAGCTGCTAATTTTTCAGGATAATTACGTTTAACATAAAGGTAATTACGGGTAAAGTGAGAATCGATAGAAAAGCGAGCATATTCTAAACCTTTAGGTCCGATTTTTTCAATTACTACTCCCATCATTTTTGCCGCCCACATCGGCAAGGTTACACCTTTATCGTAGGCAGGAATACTATTTTGTACCGCCTGTTTTCTATCACCACTAGACATAACATCTTGGGTATCTAATTGATCTTTAACTAACTCTAACATTTCCTTGCCCGTATCATTACGAACCATAATCCATTGCCAGCCAAAAGGTGCGCCCATATAGCCCACAACCAAATCGGCAAGGGAGTTAACATAATCAAAACAAGTCATACAGGAAGGGGCAAAAACATCTTTTAATTTATTAGTTTTTAAGCCAAAAAAGGGAACCATTTCCATCGAGCCATCTTCGTGTTTAAAATGTACCCGAAAGTCCTGCATAAATTCGTAGTGAACCACAGTTTCTGGGGAACGACTGGTAGTTTCTAGAAACTTTTGTAGTCCTGAGCGGGTGACATTATCGACGCAGGGAGTTCCTAAGACATATAATTTTTCTAAACCTAATTTTTTTTCTACTGCTCTTAGGGCTTGAATTTGACAACCAACTCCGATAACTAATAACCGTTTCATGCCCGATTTTTCAATTTCTTCTAGGACTGATAAATTAGGAGAAAGAGTCGGTTTATTAACTTTAGCGGCGAGAATTTCTTCCGTGGTACGAGCGAGAATCGGCTGCGGTTGAAAGCGATCCTCGGCGGTATTCTGCACACAAACCACCCCTTCTACTAAACCACGATCGAGCATTTCACAGGCAATTGTACTGACGATTCCTGTCCATTGCGCCCCAGGGATAGCTTGTTTTTTCTTGGCAGCCATCATCTCTTGATGAACACCAAAATAGAGATCATTTTCCTGATTTAAGTCGCGACTTTTGCCGTGTGCTTCTGCTTCTAAATCGGCGATTTGTTGATTGAGAAAAGCACAAGCTTCTTTAACATAGTGAATATAATAAGTGTCACAAAGTCCGCACTCGCTACACAATTCTTTGGCAGGACGACGACTATTAGGCTTGAGGGCTTTGGCTTTGAGGTGTGGCGCAAGGGAGTTCATAATCTTAAAAGGCAACTAGGTCAAGGGTTTTTTTCTATCGATCGTTTACCTTACCGCATTAGATCGCTTTGTTAGCAATCTTTTTAAAGAAATGTAACGATTACCCGGAATAGGATCAGAGCAAAGCTTCTAAGGTGGCGACGACGGAAGCCGCTAAAGTTTCTAAATCATAACCGCCTTCTAAGCCGAAAAGCAGCGGTTTATTGAGAGTTAAGAGGTATTTCGTTAAAATTCCATAATCTTGTGGGTGTAAACAAATTCCCGCCAGAGGATCCGCTTGATTGGCATCATATCCAGCACTAACAATCACTAAATCCGGTTGAAAATTTTTCAGAAAAGGTATGACTTGCCCCTCAAAATGTTCTTGATAATCTTTAATGGTACTTCCCGCCGATAAGGGAATATTCAAAACATTATTAAACTCCCCTTTTTCTCGCGCTTCTCCCGTGCCGGGATAAAAGGGGAATTGATGGAGGGAACAATAGGCAATCTGGGGATGATTTTCGACTATATCCTGGGTGCCATTGCCGTGATGTACGTCCCAATCGAGAATCGCTACTTTTTGCACTCTTTTGTTTTCTAAAGCATAATAGGCGGCAATAGCAGCATTAGAAAATAGACAGAAACCCATGCCATAATTAGAAGTGGCATGATGTCCGGGTGGACGGGCTAAAATAAAGGCAGGATCGCCAGTAGATAAAACTCGATCGACTCCATCTAACCAGCCACTAACCGCTAGTAACGCCACATCGTAACTACGGGCAGAAACGGGAGTATCTGCATCCAATCTTCCCCTACCCCGTTGACAAATTCGCCGCAATCCATCAACATAATCTTGATTATGAACTTGTTTAATCAAAGGGATTACTTCGTCACGAATTTCGATCGGTGTCGGTAAATGCCATGTTAATTTTGACTGCCATTCTGTTTGTTTTAAAGCCTCGACAATTGCCGTTAAACGCGCCGCTTTTTCGGGATGGTAAATACCTGTATCGTGATCGAGAAATTCATCGGAATAGATAATCGAGATCATAATCAAATTACTGCTTAACTCGTTGATTTTTGAGCAACCCAATGGTTTTAATCTACCAGAAAAGCAGCGGCTTGAGCGGCTATAGTGAAAAAACTTTACTGATTGGGTCACTTTTGCCAGATGATGCAATTATCTTTCCCCAAGGTGACAGGAGGCAAAAATGCTGACAAATTTTCGGAAATTTCAGCTAGAAGTTAATGACATTACTATCAATGGTGTCAAAGGTGGGCGCGGTTTTCCGCTGCTTTTGCTTCATGGTTATCCCCAAACCCATCAAATGTGGCATAAAATCGCCCCCCGATTAGCGGCTAATTTTACGGTGATCGCCACGGATCTGCGCGGCTATGGGGATAGCGATAAACCCTTACCCCTAGAGGATTCTAGCAATTACTGCAAGCGAGTCATGGCCCTCGATCAGGTATTGCTGATGGAAAAATTGGGTTATCAGGAGTTTTATCTAATCGGCCACGATCGAGGGGCGCGAGTTTCCCACCGTCTCGCCCTTGATTTTCCCAAAAAGGTCAAAAAACTCGTTTTACTCGATATAGCACCAACGATGGCGATGTACGATGCGACTGATAAAACTTTTGCCACTGCCTACTATCATTGGTTTTTCTTGATTCAGCCTTCTCCTTTTCCCGAAACCCTGATCGCCGCTAATCCCGATTATTATCTGCAACATTGCTTGCAAAGTTGGGGTCGAGATTTTAGCGCTTTTACAGAGGAAGCTTTGGGGGAATATCGGCGTTGTTTTCGAGATTTAAGCACGATAACCGCCACTTGTGCCGATTATCGGGCTGCCGCTACCATCGATTTAGAGCATGATCGTCAGGATTTGGACCGGAAAATTTCCTCTCCCCTCTTGGTTCTTTGGGGAGAAAAAGGTTTCATTGCACGTCAATACGATGTGATCGCTCTTTGGCAGCAGCGAGCTAATCAAGTCACCGGACAGGCGATCGCCAGTGGTCATTTTTTACCGGAAGAAGCACCGGAAGAGACGGGACAGGCGATCGAGGAGTTTCTTGGCTAAGTAAAGATATTGATAGCGAAATTCTCTGAGTTAGGAGCCAGAAGAAAGGAGGTAAATCGTTAGCTAATCGGGGTTTCACTTTGACAAAATTATACTCCTGTTAGAATCTTGAACCTAAGATAATTATTAAACACAGGAGGAAAAAACTGGGATTAAATCGATTTTTTTCAATCAATTACCAATCAAATATTATTATGCAAATGCTAAAATATTCCCTGATTGTCCCCATCTATAACGAGGAAGAAACTATTGCCGAACTATATCGCCGGGTGAGTGCCATCATGAATAATTTAGATGGGGCGGTAGAATTAATTATAGTAAATGATGGTAGTAAAGATAGTTCCTTAAAACTGCTGCGAGAACTGCACAAAGCTGATTCACGAGTATGTTATATCAGTTTCGCCCGCAATTTTGGTCATCAAGCGGCGGTAACTGCTGGACTTAATTTTTGCCGAGGACAAGTAATTATTGTTTTAGATGCTGACCTGCAAGATCCGCCCGAATTAATTCCCCAAATGATTGAAAAATGGCAAGAGGGGTATCAAGTAGTTTATGCCCAAAGAACCAAAAGAAAACAAGAAAGTTGGTTTAAAAAACTGACGGCCTATCTCTTTTATCGTTTGCTTAAAAGACTAGCCGATGTGGATATTCCCGCCGATACAGGAGACTTTTGTTTAATGGATCGTCAGGTAGTAGATATATTAAATTCTCTCCCGGAAAGAAATCGTTATATTCGTGGGTTGCGCGCTTGGATTGGCTTTCCACAAACTGCGGTTAAATTTGAACGGGATGCGCGCTTTGCCGGGGAAGTAAAATATACCTTTAGCAAATCATTATCTTTAGCTATTAATAGCCTAGTATCTTTTTCCCGTGTCCCCTTACGTTTTGCCACCTATCTAGGATTATTTTCTGCCCTGATATCTTTGATTATGGCTCTGTTAGTATTATATTGGCGTTTACAGCAGCCCAACTCACCGATCACGGGTTTTGCCACGATTATGATCGCTATATTTTTTCTTGGTTCTGTACAGCTAATTAGCATCGGAATACTAGGAGAATATATCGGTAGAATTTACGAGGAAGTTAAAGGCAGACCCACCTATACAATTGCTGAGTTAGCTGGCTTACAAATTTCTTGATTCTTGTCAGTAAGAATCGGTAATTTTTTGCTGTTTTGCCCATCTGGATCAAACTTGATCCGCCTTGGCGATCGCTAATCCTTAAGCCTTGGCGGAGAGTTTCTCGGTCTCGGAGAATCTTCGTACAATAACGATCGAGCATTCTTTGCCAGCGACGGACAGGATCACAATCCCCGGTGACAGAGACGAGACGACCAAAAACGGAATTTTTTAGCCCAGTTTCACAGAGACGAAATTTCGCCTCTGTTGGCTGGATCGATAGCTGATTAAATCGCTAATAATTTTCTTGCGGATTTGTGGCGGGAGGATTTTCTTGGTAGGAAAAGCTGCTACCAAACTCGAATTCCTGTCCGTAGGCTTCCTCTCCGTGTTCAGGAACATCTAACCCTTCTGCTTCCGTATTCGGTTTAACCCGCAGCTCCATAAATAGACTGAGAATTTTCAGGATAACAAAAGTACCCACGGCAGCAAAGATATAAGTAGCGGCAACGCCAACAAATTGCGTCCACAGTAACCCCGCATTCCCAAAAAATAAACCATCATTTCCAGCTGAATTAACCGATTTTGTGGCAAAAAGCCCCGTAAGCAGCGCCCCTATTGTCCCGCCGACACCATGGACAGGATAGGTATCCAAAGAATCATCAAAGCGCAATTTTGCCCGCAGACTAACCGCAAAAAAACAGGTAAGGGCAGTGATCGAACCAATGAGAATCGCCCCAATCGGCAGCACATAACCGGCAGCGGGAGTAATACCCACTAATCCCCCTAAAAATCCACTAGCAATACCGATCGCCGTCGGTTTACCCCGTAAAATCCATTCTATAAGCATCCATGTCAAACCACCGGCCGAAGCGGCGATACTGGTATTAACAAAAGCTGTCGTGGCCAGGGAACTAGAGGAAAGCGCACTACCACCATTAAAACCAAACCAA
>NZ_JADEXI010000275.1:0-6036 GCF_015207185.1 Microcystis sp. LEGE 08355
GGTGATCGGGAATATACTCTAAAGCCGATTTAGTGGCTTTAATTGCCACCTCGATCGGATAATTATTTTGTAGTAACCAAATTAGGCGCAAATGTAAATCAATATTTTCTGGATGATAGGCAATGCCTTTTTTATACACTTCTAAAGCCTGTTTTTCTCCTTTGAGAATGAGATAGCAATGGGCGCAATTTAAATAAAAATTGCTCTCCTCTATTTTAATTGCTAATAATTTTTGATAATAGTTTAGTGCTAACTGATAGAGTTGTCTTTGATAAAAATAGTTGCCTGAATAAATATCCGCTCTTTTTTGGTCAGCTTGCAGAATTTCCCAAAGGGAAAGATTTTGACTAATTTCTCGTCTATCTCCTGCCAGTTCTTGGGCAGTTTTATAAGCATTTTTTGCTTCTGTCCAAGCTTGTTTAACTAAATAGACATTGCCTAAATTTATATAAAAAGGATAAAAATCAGCCTGGTTATTAATTCCCTGTTGATAGAATTTTTCGGCTGACTCTAGCTGCCCTAATCGATAAAATAAATTGCCCAGTTTATTATAAGCATCGACAAAATTAGCATTGAGATCAATCGCTTTTTGATAACCTGATAAAGCTATATCTAAACGTGATTGCTTTTCTAGCACCATGGCCATAGTATAATGATATAAGGCTTGATTTTCCTCTAATTCGATGGCTCGTGCTAAACAGTTAAAAGATTCTGTTAGTCGGTTAATTATATAGTATAAGTATCCTAAATCGTGCCAGATGTAAGCTAATTGTTCACGCCAAGATAAAATTCTTAAGTAAAAGTCCTCAGCTAAAGTATATTCTCGCCGATTAATTGCCTCTTGCACCTCTTGAAGACAGGAGTTTATCGCAGTCAGGGCATAATTTTCTATCTCTTCATCCCCTTCTATTTCCTCTAATTCTAGCCACTGGAGATAGATTAATTTAGCTTGGCCAAACTGCCAGCAATCGAGATTTCTAATTATCTCTTCTTTGAGGAGCATAATTAAATCTTGACTAGACTCTGATTGTAACAGCCAAAATAACCAAATTTCTTGCGCTGTTGCTTGCTGCTCTAGCAGCAGATAAGCTAATCCCAGATAGGGATAATAATCAGTCACTTCCGGATGAACCGCCAGTGCTTGTTGACAGAATAACAATAATTGATTATAGTCTTGCGATGCTAACATTAGCTCGATCGCTTGTTGGTGATCACTGTTGATCATTATCTTGACTCTCGTTGCTCTAATTCCACAATACCCTCGATCGAGCTTAGGGTAACATTTTGGGCTTATTGAATTTAACTAGCGATAGATTCGAGGATTTATTAGCCCCATCAAAACAAAAAAACCTGATTTTCGCCCGATTTTTCCCCATTTACCGCCCTAGTCCGACAAATAATTTCTCCCGCAGATAAGAATTATTCTCAATAGCTGTACAATAGGAAAAGACAACTTTGCCACGAATCGAGCAATGAACGATAAAATAACTCGGAGAGTCTTTCTAGGCGCGGGAACAGCCACCTTAGCGTTAGCAGTGGGTCAATTAGGGAAAATAAACGAAGTTTCCGCCCAAACTAAACAATTAAACCTCTATTCCTCCCGTCACTACAACACCGACCGACGATTGTATGACAACTTCACCCGACAAACGGGAATAAAAATTAACCTCGTGGAAGGGGAAGCAGACCCATTAATCGAACGGATCAAAAGCGAAGGCCGCAATAGTCCTGCTGATATACTCCTGACGGTAGATGCCGGGAGATTATGGCGGGCCGACCAACAGGGAATTTTTGCCCCCGTCAATTCCCGCATTCTCACCCAAAGAATTCCCGCTAATTTGCGTCACCCCAAAGGTCACTGGTTCGGGTTTAGTAAACGCTTGCGGGTAATTATGTATAACAAAGACAGAGTTAACCCCAGAGAAATCGATTCCTATGCAGATTTAACCAATCCCAAATGGAAAGGAAAAGTCGTCACCCGGTCATCCAGTAACATCTATAGTCAATCTTTTACCGCTTGGTTAATCGACATCCAAGGGGAAGCGGCCGCAGAAAAATGGTGTCGAGGATTAGTGGCTAATTTTGCCCGTCCACCCCAGGGCAATGATAAGGCACAAATCGAAGCTGTAGCCGCAGGAATTGCCGATTTAGCCCTAGCTAACACCTATTACTTAGCGGGGTATGCCGAAGAAAAAGACCCGGCTAAACGGGCAATTTATGACCAAGTAGGCGTAATTTTCCCCGACCAAGCAGGCCGCGGCACTCACGTTAATATTAGCGGTGGTGGTTTAATTAAAACCGCCCCCAATCGAGAATCGGCCATTAAATTTTTAGAGTATCTTTCTAGCAATGAAGCACAGAACTTTTTTGCTAAGGGTAATCGCGAATATCCCGTCGTTCCAGGGGTTGCTTTAGACCCTTTCCTAGCAAAACTCGGACGCGGTAAAGAAGATACCGTTAGTGTGGCTAATTATGGTCCTAATTTAGCCAAAGCAGTACAGGTAATGAATCGCGCCGGTTGGAAATAAGTTATCAGTTATCAGTTATCAGTTATCAGTTATCAGTGGGAAGTTATCAGTTATCAGTTATCAGTTATCAGTTATCAGTTATCAGTTATCAGTTATCAGTTATCAGTTATCAGTTATCAGTTATCAGTTATCAGTTATCAGTTATCAGTTATCAGTTATCAGTTATCAGTTATCAGTTATCAGTTATCAGTTATCAGTTATCAGTTATCAGTTATCAGTTATCAGTTATCAGTTATCAGTTATCAGTTATCAGTTATCAGTTATCAGTTATCAGTTATCAGTGGGAAGTTATCAGTTATCAGTGGGAAGTTATCAGTTATCAGTTATCAGTTATCAGTTATCAGTTATCAGTTATCAGTTATCAGTTATCAGTTATCAGTTATCAGTTATCAGTGGGAAGTTATCAGTTATCAGTTATCAGTGGGAAGTTATCAGTTATCAGTTATCAGTTATCAGTTATCAGTTATCAGTTATCAGTGGGAAGTTATCAGTTGGAAGTTATCAGTTATCAGTTATCAGTGGGAAGTTATCAGTGGGAAGTTATCAGTTATCAGTTATCAGTTATCAGTTATCAGTTATCAGTGGGAAGTGGGAAGTGGGAAGTGGGAAGTGGGAAGTGGGAAGTGGGAAGTGGGACAGCTGATAGCTAAAAAGCCGATTTAAGACATGAATCTTCTGGTGTGGGGGTTTTAAAACCCAGACCCAAACTAACTTTTGGATACGATGCACAGTTGGCATTCATCTCTCGATTCAGCAACGCCACTGTTTACTGTTCACTGATTACTGTTCACTGATTACTGTTCACTGATTACTGATTACTGATAATTGCTATGTTAAGGCAAATAAAACCGAGAGATTATTAGCGGGCATAGGAATTACTTCTAACAATTGTAAACCTCGATCGCTCGCTGCTTGCACCACATCTTCTAAATTCCTAACTCCCCAAGCAGAGTTTTGAGAACGGAGAGAAAAATCAAAGCTTTCATTACTAGGAGAAGTATGTTTTCCCTGTCGTTTATAGGGACCATAAAGATAGAGAATTCCCCCCGGACTGAGAATGCGACTTGCTCCTGCCATTAAAGCTAAACAAGCAGACCAAGGGGCGATATGAATCATATTAATATTAACAATGGCATTAATAACGATATTTTCCGTCTCTACCGCCCAAACTGACTGATGAACATCGATAAATAGGGGGCGATCGAGATTAGAACTAGGATAATAATCACACCAACTGCGAATACTATCTAGAGCCAGAGGGTTACAATCCGAGGGAATCCAACGACAAGGAGCAAGACAAGGGGCAAAAAAAACAGCGTGTTCACCCGTCCCGCTAGATATTTCTAGGATATTGCCAGTCTTCGGTAAAAATTGGCTGAGAACTTCTAAAATCGGCTGACGATTGCGTTCTGTTGCCGGAGCATATTGACGTAAATCAGACATAACTAGGGTTTGCGGCAAAAAGTTGGTTGGTGGGGTTAGGAGTCGGTCGTCAGGCGTTGGTCGTCAGGCGTCAGTCCTGATGAAAAAATTTTCACCACCACAGATGAAAGAGGTTTCCTTCCCTACACCCCACACCCCAGACCCTACACCCTCTTTCCAGTCAGGAGGATTATTTTTATTTATTCTCCCTTCTCCCCATCCTACTCTGCAATAACTACTGGCAGCCAGAAATACGTTGGGTTCATATCATACTTTGTGCTTTTTGTCAAAAAAACTTTTTTTTTGCAATAAAACTACACAAAAAAAAGATCATCGTTGTTGGTGAAATTGACTAATTTACCCGTCCTAATTAGGATAACCTTCTAGGTTTGGTGAGGGTTTCAACCATTGCTGCCTAAAAAAGCACAGAATACCCCATTATGAAATTCAGTAAAATCGCTGTTACCACTGTAACATCGTTGTTAAATAAAAATCTTTCTCAATTAATTTTTAAGAATTTGTAAATATTGCGGAATGTTAATTTAAATATTCTCAAGTTTTTGGAGTCAATAAATAATTTTTGCTTATCTTTGGCGAATATGGGGTTAGGAGTCAGTATTCTCCGAGTCAGCTTTTTTCTCCCATCTCCCCACTCCCTGCTCCCATCTCCCTGCTCCAGAAAAATATTAAGTTTTGTTAAGAAGTTAGTGACAAAAGACCAGCTTTAATCTCTATTATCGTAGTAAGTGGCTTTTGACCCGAATCAAGCCGGTCAAGATAAATAGTAACTTTTGTCCATCATCAAACAACGATTGTCAGTCTAACTAAAACAGTCGCTGTGGCCATGCCCTCGTGATCAATTCCTATGTCAACCCTGGTTATTGTCGAATCCCCCACCAAAGCTCGGACGATCAGCAATTATCTGCCTAGCGGCTATCGAGTCCAAGCCTCCATGGGCCACATCCGCGATCTGCCCGCCTCTGCCGAAGAAATTCCCCCCGCCCACAAAGACAAATCCTGGGCGAATTTGGGCGTGGATGTGGACAACGATTTCGATCCCCTCTACGTCGTCCCCAAAACCAAAAGTAAAGTCGTCAAAGAATTAAAAGAAGCCCTCAAAGGCGCGAGCGAATTGATCCTCGCCACCGACGAAGATCGGGAAGGAGAAAGCATCAGTTGGCATCTCTTACAGGTACTCAACCCGAAAATACCCACCAAAAGGATGGTATTTCACGAAATCACCAAAGAAGCGATCCAAGCGGCCTTAAAAAATTGTCGCTCGATCGACGAAAATTTAGTTCACGCCCAAGAAACCCGCCGCATACTCGATCGCCTCTACGGTTATACCCTCTCCCCCCTACTCTGGAAAAAAATCTCCAAAGGGTTATCCGCCGGCCGCGTGCAATCCGTCGCCGTGCGTCTGCTCGTACAACGGGAACGAGAACGACGAGCCTTTAAAACCGCCAATTATTGGGACCTGAAAGCCACCCTCGAAAAGGACAAAAATCAATTCGACTCGAAATTAGTCACCTTAAACGGTCAAAAAGTGGCAAATGGGAGCGATTTCGATGCCGACACCGGCAGATTAATCCCCGGTCGCCAGGTGACACTTTTGGATCAAGCCACCGCCGCCGCCTTAAAAGAACGCATCGAAGACAAAATCTGGCGCGTTAGCCACACCGAAGAAAAACCCACCACTCGCAAACCTTCCCCCCCCTTCACCACCTCAACCCTACAGCAAGAAGCTAACCGGAAACTGGGCATATCCGCCCGCGACACCATGCGAATCGCCCAAAATCTCTACGAACAGGGCTACATCACCTATATGCGGACCGATTCCGTCCATCTTTCCGATCAGGCCATCACCGCCGCCCGCAATTGTGTAGAACAAATGTACGGAAAAAATTACCTCAGTCCCCAACCCCGGCAGTACACCACCAAAAGCAAAGGCGCACAGGAAGCACACGAAGCCATCCGGCCCGCCGGTAGTAGCTTTCGCCTGCCCCGGGAAACCGGACTGAGCGGACTAGAATTCGCCCTCTACGACCTAATCTGGAAGCGTACCGTCGCCTCACAGATGGCCGAT
>NZ_JADEXI010000276.1:0-6033 GCF_015207185.1 Microcystis sp. LEGE 08355
AAACTAATTTAATCGAAAAAGCCGCCTTAGAAACCAGTATGCCGCCTTTAAATGCCGATGAGATGGTTAATGCTCTCACTGCCGATAAAAAGGTTAAAGATGGCAAGGTTAGATTTATTTTACCAACGGCAATCGGCCAAGTGACCATTAGCGATCGAGTCACCCCCACCCTGGTGCGCGAGGTGTTATCACCAACCGAATCCAGGCAGTAAACGCTTTTTCAATTGTTGCATCCCTTGTTCCGTAACATCCCGGTATTTTAAATCTCCCACGAGAATACGTCCCATCAGTTGACCGGCGATCGGACGTTTAACGGCGACATTGTAGGCGATTTGGGTAAATTGATAGAATAAACCAGCCAATTTGGCCGCTAAAGCCATATCTTCACCCCATTCTTCCCGAATTATCCGACTATAGCTCGCTAAAGCCTGATTATCTCCGGCTAAAGCTCGCTCAATCGCCTCGGCTGCCTTAACTCCCGTCAAAATTGCCGGACGGATACCCTCACCGATGAGAGGATCGAGAATCCCCGCCGCTTCTCCTGTAATTAGGGCATTTTGGGCGTGTAGCGGTTGATTTCCGTTCCAAAAAGCTAAAGCATACTCACTATAGTGATAATCCTCTAAATTCCAGCCCTTTTGACGGGCATAATTTAACAGTTGTTTTTTTAGCTCCTCGGATTTGATGCTGCCCTTAAAACAAGCACCGCTAATTGTGTAACCATTAGACTTGGGAAAAGCCCAGATATAACCATTTTTTAGGGAACCAAAATCAAAAAAAGCTTTTTGGGGTGGAATAGTCGCTTCTGCGTTAGTAATTTCCAGAGTAGCCCCGATCGCTTCGTTTTTCGCTGGTAATCCCAACCAGCGACTGGTATTACCCTTAACACCATCGGCAGCAATCAGATATTTACCTGAAAATGTTCCTTGGGATGTGGTAACTTGCCAGTGATCTTGGATGAATTTGATCTGGGTAACTTCGCTGTTATCTTGGATAGTTGCCCCGACTGCGATCGCCTGTTGACCTAAAAAATCATCGAAACGATCCCTTTGTACCATCCACATCGGTTCTAGCATATTTAACTTAGTGGTGACGGTATCCCCCTGTTTCCAAGTAAACTGTACTTCCGTGACGGTATTCTCGATCACGGGAGTAAAGTCAAAATCAAACCATTGCTTAATTGCTGGGGATACCCCCCCACCACAGGGTTTATAACGGGGTAATTTCGCTTTATCGAGGATCAGGATCGATCGTCCCTTTTTAGCTAGATGATAACCCGCCGTCGCTCCTGCTGGTCCCGCACCGATGATAATACAGTCAAACATTTGTACTAATTGAAGTCGTTGAACAAATTTATAGACAATTTACGCTATTTTGGGCAACTTGTGTTGAGTCTGGTTTCTTGTCCCTTCTTCAGTCGGTTGAGCTTGCCTCTCTATTTTCTAGCTGATTTATCCCCCAATTTCCCAGAGAGCCTAATCTCTGGCTTTTTTAGCTAATTGATCAATTAAGTAGCTGGTTATAATTAAATTAAAAATGGATTTTAGGTTCGATACCCCCTTGATAAGGGGGGTGTCTGATAATTTTTAACGCCTACCTACTTATCTTCACCGGATCAATCGTATAATCAAAAAAACTATAACGGCTCGATTATATCATGAAAATTGTTTCTATTAAAATAAAAAACTATCGTATGTTTAAAAATATACACATAAGAGATATTCCCCCTTTTTGTGTGATTATTGGAGCTAACGGCACGGGAAAATCTACTCTATTTGATATTTTTGGTTTTCTGCGAGATGCCCTCAAAAACAACATTCGCCAAGCTTTACAAATTCGCGGCGGTTATAGAGAAATTATCACTAGAGGTCAAGAACAGGAAGATATTGAAATCGAGCTGCAATTTCGCATGAAAATCTTAGATACAGAACGTCTGGTTACTTATCAAATCATAATTGGACAAAACAATAATCGCCCCGTTATCAAACGCGAAATACTTCGCTATAAACGGGGTGAACACGGTAAACCTTTTCATTTTTTAGATTTTCAACTTGGTCAAGGATATGCTATCACCAACGAAGAAGATTTTAGTAAACCGGATAAAGAACTCGATCGAGAAGAACAACAGCTAGAATCTAATGATATACTAGCAATCAAAGGATTAGGACAATTTCAACGTTTTAAAGCCGCTACAGCCTTTCGTTCTCTGATTGAAAATTGGCACGTTTCTGACTTTCATATTAGCGAAGCTAGAGGAAGTAAAGAAATATATTATGCTGAACACTTATCCACCACTGGCGACAATATAGCTACAGTCGCTCAATATATTTATCAACAATATCCCAAAATTTTTCAGCAAATTCTCGAAAAAATGAAACAACGAGTTCCGGGTATTTCCTCTGTGGAAGCCAAAGAAACCGAAGACGGTCGCTTGATTTTACGTTTTCAAGATCAGGCCTTTAAAGACCCTTTTATTGATCGCTATGTTTCTGACGGGACTATGAAAATGTTCGCTTATTTAATATTACTATTCGATCCCAATCCTCATCCCCTACTCTGTGTCGAAGAACCAGAAAACCAACTTTATCCTACTTTATTAAAAGAACTAGCCGAAGAATTCGCCCACTATAGCGATCGGGGGGGTCAGGTATTTGTTTCTAGCCACTCCCCCGATTTTATCAATGCGGTTCCACTAGCTAGTATTTTCTGGCTAATTAAATCCCAAGGTATCACACAAATCCATAGGGCTGCCGATAGCGAAATCCTCAAAAACTTAGTAGCGGAAGGCGATTTACCCGGCTATCTTTGGAATCAAGGCTGGTTTGAAGGAGTAGAACCCTAATGAACTATGATATCGTATTTTTGCTAGAAGAGTCATCTATAAAAAATGTGTTAGAAGAACTTTTGCCTAAACTTATTCCCCCAGAAATAAGCTATATATGTATTGGTCATCAAGGTAAACAAGACCTAGCCAAATCTATTCCTATAAAACTCAAAGCTTTCAAGAAATCTAGTCCCAATACCAAATTTATTATTGTCCATGATCAGGATTCCCACGATTGTCAAAAACTCAAAAAAGAACTAGGGGAAATTTGTCAAAATGCCAGTGATGCTCAAGTCTTAATTCGGATTATTTGCCATGAATTAGAATCTTGGTTTCTGGGAGATTTAGCAGCGGTGGCCAAGGCGTATAATTTAAATAGTCTCGGTCAAAAACAAAATCAAAGTAAATACAGAGAACCAGACCTGCTTAACTCGGCCAAACAAGAATTAAAAAAGCTAGTGAAAGAGTATTATGCAGGAACCCACTCTAAACAGATTGCCCCCCATCTTTCCCTAACTGAAAATAAATCCCGTAGTTTTCAAACTTTTATCCAAGGTATCAAAAATGTTGTGGAAATGATACAACGCCCCAATCCGAACCAGAACTAAAATAGACCTCGACCTAATATAATTAAAAGCCTGTAAGATCGTAACTAGGGTGATAATTTCTCTGGGTGTCATTTTTACTCCCAAAAATATTCCCCCCGGCAGAACCGAGGGGAAAGTGGGGAAAAATCGCTAATCTAGCAGTTTAAGGCTAAGTCTTGGGATTCTTTTTTCAAGAGATTAACGAGGGTTTCGTCACCATTCTCTTGAGCGATTTGTAAACGACGTTCCAGACGACGACGAATATTGTTCAGATGGATGCTAGAAAGGGTTTCCTCTTGGACAACAACAGGGGGTTTGACAACGGGCAACGGACAAGTGCTGGGGATGACTTGCCCGGTAAGATGAGGACGGGTGCTGTAGGCAACTCCACGATACTGACGATGCAGTTTCGGTTCTAATTGGAGCATATGGCGAGGATAATGGTGATTCCAGTCTTGACCTCGGTATTTACCCCCGATATCTCCGGTCTTCATCTCCAAGGGGAGAGAATCCCTTTCGTACTTAACTCCTCGATAGGCTAACGTCATATCACCGACTCCCTGCAATGCTTTAAAGTGACTTTAATCTCTCTTGTCGTCTCTATTTAGGGACAACAAGTTAGAAGATTTTATTTCTTATTCTGTATCTATTTTTACATTTTGTTAAGGAAATTGAAAAAACTTTATAAAAATTTAATATTTTCTAGCTGGCTATAGTATCCTTTTCCGGCTGGGTTTGGTCGCCCACCAAAGGAGCCTCTAGGGGTTTGAGGATTAATTTTGGTTGCTCGTCCTCATTGATGAGACGAATTTGAATTTGCGGGCCGGAGGCGGCTAAACGAACCACCATGCCATCAACGACGACGGTTTTCTCGAGCGGTTTGCCATTGAGAAACGTCCCATTTGCCCCTAAATTTTCCAATTCCCAATCATCGTGATCATTATTATGGCGGATTTCTAAGTGCCGCCTCGAAACCACAGCACTATAGAGAACTACATGATTATCCAGCGCCCTGCCGATGAGAATGGTTGATTGATCATTGTCAAACTGCCAATGTTGTAGGGGCGTGGACTGGCTGGGGTGTAAAAGAGTTAAAGTGATCACGGTGACTATTGGCGGCAAGATAGAGGCGGTGGACAGGGTAAATTTTATTTGTTGTCAAGATTCATTCTTGCCATTAATACTAAATCCGTTGAGTATAGGCTACATATCAGGACGGGCAAAAGGCAAGAGGCAAGAGGCAAAAGGGGGAATAAATAATCAGTTTTTAATAACCGGATTTAGGATAAGTCTTTAATCCTAGCAATGAATATCTCTAGTTAATTGACTAAGCCTTTTCTTTCTATTGTCTCACACTTTCCCGTTCCCTCAGAACCGACCTCCCCCAGAAAATCTAGCCCCTTCGCCCTAGTATTAATAAAACTGATGGGGTATGATTTCCACATTTTGAGCAATTTTTAACCTCTTCAGGGATAAGATAGTGCTGGTGTCACCTAAACATTGATCTATGAGCGGCTTTATTATCAAAATAATCTTGATATCGGCTTTGATTTCCCTGGGAATTAAATATCTTGCCCCTTTATTATCGATCGCTCCCAGTCCTCTTAACACTTTAATTCTGGTTTTTACTCCTTTTCTGCTCACGGTTTTTGCCCTCTGGAGACGGACAATAACTGATTAGGAATTTTTCTCCTTACTCATCATGACTTTTGGCAGCAGCCTCGGTTTAGTCCTGTTAGTCTTTTGTCTGTTGATTCTCTGGCAGATTCGACAGATTCTTTTATTATTATTGATGGCGATTCTTCTGGCTCAGATTTTAAATTTGGCTGTGACTTGGTGGCAGCGTCATCACCTCAAGCGTTCCTCCGCCCTAATTATCACTCTTTTTGGCTTTTTTATTGGTATTATCGGTATTTTTGTGGGGATTATACCCGCTTTAGTCCAACAATTTCGCCAATTATTTAGTTTACTTCCCCAAGCTATAGAAAGACTCTGGGGACAAGTCCATAGTCTTGAGGATTATCTCGATCCTAGTCTGGCCACTGTCTTCCCAGACTTTAAAACGCTGCTGGCTCAATTACAACCCCTGATTAACCAAATTGCTGGCCGGGGTTTAAGCATTTTTTACGGTACTTTCGGCATTATCCTCAGCTTACTGCTAATTATTGCCCTGAGCTTGATGATTCTCGCCGATCCTGCCGCTTACCACCGTTGTTTTCTGCGTTTATTTCCCGCTTTCTACCGTCCTAGAGTACGATCGATCCTAGAACAGTGCGATCGAGATTTAAAAGCTTGGCTGAAAGGGATTTTCTGTCATATGTTGATTATGACCTTGGGCAGTTGCTTGGGTCTATCCCTGATTGGCATTCCCCTCGCTTTTTCCCAATCTATTCTGGCAGGATTTCTCACCTTTATCCCCAACCTCGGGCCGGTTCTAAGCACGATTTTACCCTTTTCTATCGCCCTTCTGGAAGCTCCCTGGCAACCCTGGGCGGTTTTACTACTCTACAGCAGTATTTATCTGTTCATTCAATATTTCGACCATCATTCACCGCTGCCCATTTTAACAGTGCGATCGCTCAAGCTCTTACCCGCTTTTACCCTGTTGGCCCAGTTGTTTTT
>NZ_JADEXI010000277.1:0-6011 GCF_015207185.1 Microcystis sp. LEGE 08355
TTTATGTGTCAACATATCAGCTATGTACACTGGTTTAGGAAAATTGTCTATTCAATCTGAAAAATGGCGTTCTGGGGTTGTCATGTTCTTAAATGTAAAGTTTTGTTACGAGATTCAACATTTCTGGACTGTAGCATATAAGGTTACAAGATTTTGTGAACAATTATTAACGAGTAATTTTCCACGAAGCCATGCGGGTTCTGGGTTTTCGATACCTGTCACCGAGTGGTTAACCACCGCCCCGATTTTTTTGTAGTATGCTTCCTACTAGAAAGTTATGAGTAAGAAAATCTCTGTGTTCTTTGTGCCTTTGTGGTTCTTTCTTGCCCTTTTTGGTAATCTTCACTGCTGCCAGTAATTTACTCCCCCAATGGTCTTGGATTATCGTTAGTCCTGTGGATTTTCAATGTTTCGGGCCGCATGAAGTACCGCAATAACATCGATTTGCTCAGGCTTGATATAATAAATTATGCGATAAGAACCCTCGATAACTTCTCGGATCTGCTCAGTTTCAAACTCCGGAACAAGACGACCCGAAAAGGGAAAATTAGCGATCTGTTCTGAGCGTCTGGTCAATTTTTCCACCAGTCTTTGAGCATATTGAGGGGAGTTTTGTGATATGTAGTTGTAGATGGATGATAAATGATTAACGGCGGTTTCTGTCCAGAAAACTTTCATGGCTCTAGCTTGAACTTAGTGCGTACTTCTGCCACAGAAATAACCTTTTCCGCCTCACTATCGGCTAATCCGGCTTCAATTGCCTGTCTCACATAAATCTCATACATCAAATCATCCCATGTAGAATTATCTGGCAATTTATCGATTAAATTTCTTGCTTTTTGTTTAATGTTTTTTATTTCCATAATGGTTTCCAAAATGACTCCTGACAGTTTACATTATAGCAAGATAGGCTCCTAGAGATGGTGTATTCTAAAACCACCGCTAACGCTCAGAATATCCAAAAAGGCTTTTCCCTCTCGATGTCCTCAACGAAACCTCAACCCGTGATTGGTGTTATTTGGTGGATAAATGCTGTTATTGGCATGGAGAGGGTTGAGGACGGGCAGTAAAACTGTAGCAGATAAGGTATTGGGTTAGCAATCAAGCTATAATTAGCCAATGAACAAAAAACAGCGAAAAACCTATAAAGAACTAAAAAGATACCAAATTAAAGCTCTTCGTGAATTTTTAATTAAAGCAGGAGTAAATTAATGCAATACAAAGGCTATGAAGCTGTGATTGAATACGATGAAAACGATCGCTTATTTTTTGGTCGTGTCATCAACATAGAAGATATTATCGTTTTTGATGGTCTTTCCGTTGATGAACTAGAACCAGCTTTTAAAACCGTGATTGAACAATACTTAACGGATTGCCAAACCCTGAATAAAAACCCTAATCAACCGACTTATTCCTTATCTTCCCATGAGCGGTGAATAGATAGCTTTATGAGAAAAAGGACGAGGAGTCAAGCTTACAGCCCGGAGCAACATATTTACTCTCGTCGCCGCTTAATTCACACGCAGCGGCGCGGAAACTTGCTCAACATTCATTGCTGTATGTAACAATACAGGAGGAGTTTATCTCAGGAGTTCCACAGTGATTAGAGAGCTAGACCGTATTACTGTTAATCCACAAATATGTCTTGGACAGCCAACGATTCGAGGAATGCGTATCACTGTAGGATTTGTTTTGAAACTGTTGGCTAGTCAGTTATCTATTCAGGAAATCTTAGAGGCTTATCCAGAGTTGGAGGAGGAAGATATTCGTCAGGCTCTTAATTATGTAGCTTGGGCTGTATCCGATTATATCTTTAGCTTCACTTCAGCAGCCGTAACGCACCGCTAACTTTAATGATGGTGGGTTATATAATTTAAAATTGTGAGGTAAATCATGCAACTAAAACTAACAAAAATATTCCAGAAAGTTCCCGAAGGCTATATTGGTTTTGTCGAAGAATTGCCAGGAGCTAATACTCAAGGAGAGACTCTAGAAGAAACTAGAAGCAATTTAGAAGAAGCAATTGAGCTAGTTTTAGAAGCTAATCGTATGTTAGCTGAAGAGCAACTGCAAGGACAAGAAGTGATTCGAGAGTCTGTTACTTTCTGGGCTGCATGAAACGCATAAACTTAATTCGTCATTTAGAAAATTATGGCTGTGAATTCTTAAGAGAAGGCGGCAATCATACGATTTATGTAAATCGTGTCCATCAGAAATCTTCAGCTATTCCGCGCCATCGTGAAATCAATGAATTCTTGACGCGAAAAATTTGTCGAGATTTACAAATACCAGAACCATGAGTGCGACTCCTGTTAAGCTGCTGTAGAGTGTAGGGTGCGTGTTTGCGGCTACTAATTTGGATAATAAAATAAAACTAACAATCCGCCGTAACGCACCAATTTTATTACTATTAATTAAACATAATAAATTACATTGAATTTACCTATGTATCATCCCCTGTAGAATTAAGTAGGGAGACACAATTATTTGTAAGTAGTCATGCAAAATAAATTTCCTAGTGAAGACAGGCAAGAAGCAATAGGCAATAGGCAAAAGCTTGATCGAAATGTGTAATTAATTTTGCTTAGGTACTTATCTATTTCCGTAATGGTCAATTCTTTAAAGGGAGTCTCTAGTCGCAGGTATGGACAAGCTGGTTATCCTAAACCGTAGGGGAAAGACGCTCTTTGGTCGCCCAGTTATTTCGTCTCTTCTGTAGGAGGTGCGCCACTGGAAGTTCTTAAGTCTTATATCAAAGATCAGGAAAAGCCGTCGTAAAACGACGGGGTTTTAACCCAAATTTTCGATAAGCGAGGAAAAACCTAACCAGAAGAATTTTTAGGTGAATCCTAATTGAGATGGGAGTCTTTGGGAATAACATCCAAACCGAGGAGAACCTTTTGAGTATTGGACATATCGCCGATAATTCTTTGTAGGGGTGGGGGAAGTTGTTTGACTAAAGTAGGAGTTACGAGAATTTTATCCTGTTCCGCTAATTGCGGCTGTTCGAGAACATCAATTATTTCTACCGTATAAAGATCGGATAACTCCTCGCGACAGATACGAAAAATATTGGCGATCGCCCTCTGGGATTTACTTGAATCACCCATAATGTAGAGTTTGAGAAGATATTGACTCATGATTGCGTGTTATTGAACAGTTTAATGTTGCTCAGACCGATATAGTATTTACGATAGAAAGAGACGAGATAACCCATCAATTCCAAGACCATGAGACGACCTTCGCTAACGTAGGCCTGCGCTTTGGCCAGGGTGACATCCTGATTTTTTTTGCGTAGGGTGGTGGTATGAATATCCACCACATCGCGAGGACTAGCTTTTAAGAATCCTAACTTATTGGCCAAGCTTCGCAGTCGTTCCGATAGATTATGTTCGACTTTGTATGCTTGTTCTTCTAAAGCTAAATCTAATAACTCTCCGTAATTTTCGACTAATTCTTGAAAAATATCGGGGATACTCTGCCTTATTGCCTCAGAACCGAACATTTTCGCCGTGATGCTAGTTTGTCCTCCCTTGATTAACTGTTCCAGTTCGCGAAATTCCTCTTCCTGTTGTTGATGTTTAAGATTGAGGATATATTGCTGACGCTCGATCGCCACACGAATTTGATAGACTAAAAGACTACTATCGATATTATTTAACTGAATATAACCGTCAGCACCCAGTTGAAAGGCTTTAACGACTAATTTCTCATCATTGCTAGTAGTTTGAACCACTATCGGTATATCAGAGGCTAATTCTCTGGTTTTGACTAGAATATTTAAGCCGGGGGGGACAGAGATTTCCAAGCTTAAGAGGATGATATCAAATTTCTCCCCTGCCAGTTTTTCGGCAGTTTCCTCTAGATCCTGAGCTTGGGTGAGGGTAAAAGTCAACCCCCCGGCCAAGGAACATTGGGGGGCCTTTAACAGCAATCTCTGGATTAATTTAACAGTTGTCGGCTCATCCTCTATCAATAAAATCCTACAGAGATCCCTAGTCATTGTTAATCGATCGCTAAAATTATCTTTTTTTCCCCTACTTTCATAGTACGCCCATCTTTGGGAAACGCAAGGACAAAATCACCATCTAAGTAGGGAGGCACAATTATTTGTAGGATGGGTTAGCGGTAGCGTAACATAATCGGGCGTTGGGTTTCATGCTTCAACCCAACCTACGTTCATCTTATATTTAATTCCACCCACCTACTTAGCACCCGCTATCTTGAAGTCTTATATAGACTAAGCTGAAATCACAGGCACTCAAAGCGGTTAACCTACGAGCAAAAAGACTATTGTGAAGCATCACTTAAAAATTGACGATCAAGTTTACTGCCATTGAGCGTGAATGCGTGGATGG
Organism: Microcystis sp. LEGE 08355; assembly: GCF_015207185.1. Taxonomy (NCBI): domain Bacteria; kingdom Bacillati; phylum Cyanobacteriota; class Cyanophyceae; order Chroococcales; family Microcystaceae; genus Microcystis; species Microcystis sp. LEGE 08355. The sequence goes on from NZ_JADEXI010000277.1 coordinate 4,359, forward strand.
AGTAAACGCTCGACCGGTTGACCGTTTTTTAAATGTTCCTCGACAATCTGATTGACATCCTCTGGTTTAACACGACAGTACCAAGTTTCTTCAGGAATAATCCTAACCGTGGGGCTAGTGCTACACTGTCCTTGACAACCACTGGTCATAACGATGACATCTTCTGGGAGAGCTGCCGTTTGCCAAGCTAAAAGAAGCTCGGACGCACCCTGTACCAAACAGGAAGAATGCTGACAGACCATCACAAATCGCTTTTGGGGATAAGACATATTACCTAAAAAGTTGCAAAATTGGATAGTTCCCTGGTTATATTCTTGGGGGTCGCTTTGGGGAAGCATATTTTTATTTTGCCCCGAATCCCCGATACTGGCAACACAAAAAAAGGGGCTGAAAATTAACCATCAATCTTTAAAATAGAGTTCGGAGAAAAATTTAGTCAATCGAGAGGGTAAAAGTGGCATTCGCTAGTCATTGGATCATGTTAGGTTTATTACTGGGTTTTGCTGTCGCCCATAGCGGATTAGCCAGTTTACGAATGCGGGGAGAAGCTATCATCGGCGCGCGACTGTATCGGGTATTATTTGCCCTTGTGAGTATCCCTCTAGCCGTGATTTTAGTAGTTTATTTCTTCAATCATCGTTATGATGGTTTGCTTCTCTGGCAAGTACAGGGAGTGACTGGAGTTAAAACCCTAGTTTGGGTACTTTCGGCCATTTCTTTTTTCTTTCTCTATCCTGCCACCTTTAACCTGCTGGAGATCGCCGCTATCCAAAAACCCCAGGTTCATCTCTACGAAACCGGCATCCTGCGCGTTACCCGTCATCCCCAGATGGTAGGACAGGTGATCTGGTGTATTGCTCACACCCTCTGGTTAGGGACAAGCTTTACCCTATTAACTTCCCTGGGTTTAATTGCTCATCATCTTTTTGCCGTTTGGCATGGCGATCGCCGCTTAGAAGACCGTTACGGAGAGGCATTTTTAAAGATCAAAGAACGCACCTCGGTGGTCCCCTTTTTAGCGATTATCGATGGTCGGCAAAGCCTAAAATGGCAAGAATTCCTTCGTCCTGCCTATCTAGGAGTAACAGGGTTTATTCTACTCCTCTGGTGGGGGCATCCTTGGCTAATGCAAGCAACAAGTAAAATTTATTGGTGATTTTGCTCCCAACCCCTTTCTTATTGATCCCGACTGGTGTAAGATGGTTTCTATATCAAAATTAAGTTTTCATAAAATCGGTTTAGACATGATGCTATCTGTCAACGAAAAGAGCTTCCCTAAGCTAGTTTTAGAGTCTTCTCGTCCGGTCCTCGTGTATTTTTGGGCTCCTTGGTGTGGTTTGTGTCGTTTAATCCAACCCACCCTCTTTTCTTGGCAAAATGACTGTCAAGATGCGATTCAATTAGTCGGTGTCAATGCCGATGATAATTTTAAATTGGCTAATAGTTTTCGTCTGCGTAGTCTGCCTACTTTAATTCTCTTCGATCAAGGTGTTCCGGTTCACCGTCTGGAGGAAATTCACAGTCGCGAGGAATTACAACAAACCCTGCGACTAATAGTCAAAAATCAAGTCCCGCGTTCAGCTTAAGTAGCTGGTTATAATTAAATTGAAGATATATTTTGGGTTCGATCCCCCCTTAATCCCCCCTTAATCC
>NZ_JADEXI010000278.1:0-6002 GCF_015207185.1 Microcystis sp. LEGE 08355
CTAAATCAGGTTTTTATGTCAAGCTATTTTGAAAGCCTTGCTAGAAACCAGTTTTAGGGATAAGTATAATTACTCACTTGCATAAATGAGATGCTCCCTACATATCCCCTATTCCCAAATACCTAAACACTTTTTAATGTCGAGGTGTTAGAGGGATTCCTGGGATGGAATGGAAGTGGATTCTGACGGATCAGCGTTAGTATCTGTCTCTTTGGGGGCAGCCACTTTTACCAAAGCATGACGCAAAACATCTTCTCCGAGAGTGTATCCTCGCACTAGCTGCTCGACCACCGTGCCTTCGGGATGTTCATCGGTGTACTCCCGCATCATCGCTTCGTGGTAGGTGGGATCAAAGGGTTGACCCTCTGGACGCATAGGGGAAACGCCTAAACGCTTGAGACTGTCCACTAAGGTTTTATAGACTCCTTGGTAACTCTTGTGAATACCCATCTCGCCATCATTAGCCGGTTTAATTTGAGTACGGGCGCGCTCAAAATTATCCACCACGCCAAGAATTTCCATCAGGGTTTTGCCCTTGATTTTTGTTTCCAGTTCCTCTTTTTCCTTGGCTGTGCGTTTGCGAAAATTATCGAACTCGGCCGCTAGAGTGATATAGCGTTTCTTATAGGCATCAACCTGTTGGGTTTGCTCCTCTAACTGCTGTTTGAGAGTATCAATTTCCTCTTGTAGAGTATCGATAGTCATTCCGCCTAGAAAGGAAAATTCCTCGCTAGAGGCGGCCTGATCCGTCACAGTTTTGGCTTCATCGGTGACACTGGCTTCCGATTCGGTGGTCAGGGATTCGGGGGAATTAGGAAAGGATTCTTGGTTTTCGTCGAAAATTACTGAGGTATTTGGTTCTGCACTCATAGTAGACAATTTTATTGGGTAATTTGGCAATATATGACCATTTACTGCTAATTTTGGTCTTTAAGTACCAGCTAATAATCAAGGTTTAACCCTTAATGTAACATTTTGTGGACAAGATGCGTAACTGGATATAAGCGACCCCGATAGATAATCGGTGATCTAGAAAAATTTTTGCTAGAATGCAATTTTACCAGTAAAATTGGGAACATTTAAGGGTAGTGGAGAGGTTAAGAATCGTCTATGACATTTTCTTCCAAGAAAACCCGTGCCGTTGCCCTACGCAATTACTTTTCCCCCTTTGGTAACAAGTTGGTGCAGTCGGGATATATCGGTGCCGACCAAATGCAACAGGCCCTGGTGGAAACACGGAAATCGGGACGATCGCTAGTAGAAATATTACAACAACTAACTGGGCGCCCTTTGCCCCCGGATTTGCAGCGACAGTACAAGAAAAATCAGTTATTTGAATTAAAAATTCTCTACGGAGTCGAATCGATCGACCCCGAATTGAGCGATGTGGATGGACTGGAAATAGCCCGATTGATCGATTCTTTGATTCCGATCGATCTTTGTCGTCGCTATCGTCTCATCCCCCTGCGAAAGATCGAAGGAGAGCCGGCTGCGATTTTGATAGCCATGGTCGATCCCGACAACCTCGAGGCTTCCGACGATATTAATCGTATTCTCCGCCCCAGGGAGTTAGGTTTACAGCGTTTGGTGATTACTAGCGAAGATTATGAAAGATTACTGGAAAAATTCCACTCGGCTCAACCGGAGCTAGAACAGGAAAAAGCCCGACTGCAAAAAGAAAAAGAACTAGAAAAACTCTCGGATCTCACTGGTATTGTCAGCAATATTGAGGTGGCCTCTGGTGCGGCTAACGATGAAGTGGCCGATGATCTCGGAGAAGGGGAAGCTAATCAAGCTCCCGTCATCAACCTCGTCAATAAAATTATAGCTAAAGCCCTACAGGAAGGGACTTCCGATATTCACATCGAACCCCAAGAAGAATTCCTGAAAATTCGCTTTCGCAAAGATGGAGTTCTTCATCAAGCTTTTGAGCCACTGCCGAAAAAAATTACCCCGGCGGTGACAGCCCGTTTTAAAATCATGGCCGATCTCGATATCGCCGAACGTCGTCTTCCCCAAGATGGTAAAATTCGGCGGATGTATCAAGGGCGGAAAGTGGATTTTCGGGTTAATACCCTACCCAGTCGCTACGGGGAAAAAGTCTGTTTACGGATTCTCGACAACTCGGCTACCCAGTTGGGTTTAGATAAACTAATCACCGACCAAAAGACCCTGCAAATCGTCCGAGACATGGCCAGTCGTCCCTTTGGTCTGTTGCTGGTGACAGGCCCGACCGGTTCGGGGAAATCCACCAGTTTATACTCGGTGTTAGCCGAAAGAAATCACCCTGGGGTCAATATTAGTACGGCCAAAGATCCGATCGAATATTCTCTACCAGGCATCACCCAGGTGCAGGTAATTCGCGAAAAAGGCATGGATTTCGCCTCGATTCTGCGGGCATTCATGCGACAAGATCCGGATGTGATTCTGGTGGGAGAAACTAGGGACAAGGAAACGGCCAAAACAGCGATCGAGGCCGCCCTAACCGGTCACTTGGTCCTAACTACCCTACACACCAACGATGCCGCAGGTGCGATCGCTCGTCTCGATGAGATGGGGGTTGAACCGTTTATGATTTCTGGTTCTCTCTTGGGAGTCTTGGCCCAGCGTCTCATGCGGCGCGTCTGTAGCCAGTGTCGAGTCGCCTATCACCCCAGTCAAGAGGAATTAGCCCGTTTTGGTCTTTCCGCCGCCAATGAACGGGAAGTGACCTTTTATAAGGCTAATACCCTCACCCTTGAGGAAATTCAACAGGCGCGAAAACAGGGCAATCTCTGCCTTAAGTGTAGCGGCAGCGGTTATAAAGGTCGCATTGGTGTCTATGAGGTAATGCAGAATAGTGAACGACTACAGCAGTTAATTAACCAAGGGGCAACCACTGATCGCATTAAGGAGACGGCCGTCGATGAGGGCATGGTGACACTCCTAGCCTATAGTTTAAATCTGGTGCGCGAGGGTTACACCACCCTCGAAGAAGTGGAACGGGTGACATTTACCGATTCCGGTCTGGAAGCGGAACTAAAAGCCAAACGGAAAAGCGGTTTAATCTGTCGTGGTTGTCGCGCCGAACTACAACCAGAATGGCTCGATTGTCCCTATTGTATGACACCGCGATTTAGTGATTAAGACAGTTTTTCAGTTATCAGTTATGAGATTTGAGTTTTAAGTAAGGAGTATTAAGTGAGTAGTCTTAAATAGCACTTTCCCAATGTCTTTTCACTGGTTACTGGTTACTGTTCACTGATTTTACCTTAAAGATGGGGTTTAACTTATGGAATTAATGATCGAAGATTTAATGCAACAATTGGTCGAGATGGGCGGTTCTGATATGCACATTCAGTCTGGGGCGCCAGTCTATTTTCGCATTAGTGGCAAACTCGCCCCGATTAATGAAGAATCTTTAACCCCGCAAGATTGTCAGAAATTGATTTTTAGTATGCTCAATAATACTCAAAGAAAAGAGTTAGAGCAGAATTGGGAATTAGACTGTTCCTACGGGGTGAAAGGATTAGCAAGATTTAGGGTCAATGTTTATAAAGAAAGGGGAGCTTATGCAGCTTGTTTACGGGCTTTGTCCTCTAAAATTCCTAACTTTGAACAATTAAATTTACCTAGAGTAGTACGGGAGTTATCGGAAAGACCGAGGGGATTAATTCTCGTAACTGGCCAAACAGGTTCAGGTAAAACTACCACTTTAGCGGCAATTTTAGACTTAATTAATCGGACTAGGTCTGAACATATTTTAACTGTAGAAGACCCAATTGAATACGTTTTTCCTAATATAAAAAGTCTGTTTCACCAACGACAAAAAGGAGAAGATACCAAGAGTTTTGCTAACGCTTTAAGAGCATCTTTACGGGAAGATCCTGATATTATCCTTGTGGGAGAAATGCGGGATTTAGAAACAATTAGTTTGGCAATCACGGCGGCAGAAACCGGTCACTTAGTCTTCGGAACCCTACACACTAGCTCGGCAGCGGGAACAGTGGATCGGATTATTGACGTTTTTCCTGCTAATCAACAGGCACAAATTCGCGCCATGTTATCCAATTCTTTACTAGCAGTTTTTAGTCAAAACCTAGTCAAGAAAAAAAATCCTAAACCGGGGGAATTTGGTCGGGCAATGGTACAGGAAATCATGGTGGTAACTCCAGCGATCGCTAACCTAATTCGGGAAGGAAAAGCCCCCCAAGTCTATTCAGCAATTCAAACGGGAATGAAGTTAGGAATGCAAACCATGGAACAGGGATTAGCTAATTTAGTTGTTAGGGGTGTTGTCTCTTTGGAAGAGGCCATTTCTAAAAGCGGTAAACCCGATGAATTACAACGTCTTATCGCCGGGGCCAGCACTAACGCTAAAGCCCGGATTTAATCCTAAATCCTGTTTAAAAGGTATAGGAGAGTGGGAAGTTTTTTGCTGTAAACAGTGAACTGATAACTGATAACTGATAACTGATAACTGATAACTGATTTGTTCTATGCCTACTTTTGTCGCACAAGTTAAAAGCGGCTCTGGAAAAGTTTTCCAAGAGAAAGTTGAAGCTATGTCTCCCGAACAGGCCCGGACGATGCTGAAGGCGAAATATGCCGCCGTCGGTAAAGTCAAAAAAGTGGGGGGAGAGATCGATCTTTCCGGTTTACAGTTGATGTTTGCCAGCATTTCCATCAAAGATAAAGCGGTTTTTTCCCGTCAATTTTCGGTAATGATTAATGCTGGTGTGGCGATTGTGAGATGTTTGGGAGTTTTGGGGGATCAATGCGGTAATCCCAAGATGAAAAAAGCCCTACAAGCGATTAGTGCTGAGGTACAGCAAGGGAGTCCGTTATCGGAAGCGATGGCCAAACATCCCGAATGTTTTGATGAACTTTATGTCAGTATGGTCGAAGCTGGTGAGACGGGGGGGGTACTCGATGAAGTGCTCAACCGTCTCTCGAAACTTTTGGAAGACATGGCCCGCTTGAAAAACCAGATTAAATCAGCGATGACTTATCCAGTAGCGGTAGGAATTTTGGCGGTAGTTGTGTTTTTCGGGATGACGATCTTTTTAATTCCCGTCTTTGCGAAAATTTTCACCGATTTAAAGGTGGAACTACCGGCTTTAACGCAATTTATGCTCTTTTTAAGTGGTGTGATGCGTAGTTGGTTGATTTTAATTCCGATTGTCACCATTGTTGCCACGGTTTTTTTACTGCGTCGCTATTACAAAACCCCGGTGGGTCGTCTGCAAATTGACCATTTTTTCCTTAAAATGCCTCTTTTTGGTGATTTGAATGAAAAGTCGGCTGTGGCTAGATTTTGCCGGGTTTTTGGGACTCTGACGCGTTCTGGTGTCCCAATTTTAAGTTCCCTCGACATCGTTTGTAATACGGTGGGTAATCAGGTAATTGCCAATGCGATCGCTGGTGCCAAGGCGGAAATTCAGCAGGGGGGAATGATGAGTTTGGCCCTACAAAAAGCCAATGTTTTCCCAGCTTTGGCCATTCAAATGATTAGTATTGGGGAGGAAACGGGAGAATTAGATGCCATGATGATGAAAGTGGCGGATTTCTACGAAGATGAGGTGGAACAGGCCATTAAAGCTTTAACCAGTATCATTGAACCCTTGATGATGATTGGTGTTGCGGGGATGGTGGGAATTATTCTTCTGTCTATGTACTTGCCCATGTTTAAAATCTTCGATGCCTTGGGATAAGTTTAGAGGACTCATTTCCGTTATCAGTTAGTCGTCGGTAGCTTGAAATCAGAAAAATTTTAATTTTCATCGAAAATTTGGGTCTGAAACCCCGTCGTTCTACGACGGCTTTACTGTTAAATATTAGCACATTTACGAAATATATGCTAAAATGTGAGACATGGAAAAGCTATCGCTACCGATTTTACCCCACACCCGAACAAGAGTCGCTATTGCGGCGCACTTTGGGCTGTGTAAGATTGGTTTACAATAAAGCTCTCCATCTCAGAACACAAGCTTGGTACGAAAGACAAGAAAGAGTAGGATATA
>NZ_JADEXI010000279.1:0-6002 GCF_015207185.1 Microcystis sp. LEGE 08355
GGTGTGGGGTGTGGGGTTTTACCGGTTTTGAGGTGGTCAGTTACCTAATTTTCAGGGAAAAAGTCCCGGAATTTTCCCCCCGATCCCCGCAACGGCTGGCACTTTTTGAGGGAAAAAAAGTCTAAAAGTCTGATCCAACAAGGTTTTTAGATTTATTCAGCAAGCCCTACTTAAACAAAATGGCAATGCTTCAACAGAGCGCCTTCAAGTAGGGGATGATATTCTTTTTCGGAGATAGTATAGGCCCCAAATCTAGCCAGATGGGGATTTTGCATTTGGGCATCAAATAGACAGAAATCCCGTTCTCTAAGGTGTTCGACTAACTTGACCATGGCTACCTTAGAACCATCGGGAATTTTATAGAACATCGATTCCCCGATAAAAACCCCGCGAATTGCTAAACCTAAAATCCCCCCCGCTAATTGATCCCCTTGCCAAGTCTCGAAACTGTAGGCCCAACCGGCCTGGTGTAATTGCTGATAGATTTGCATTAACTCCGGGGAAATCCAAGTCAGCGAGCGATCGGCACAACCGGCACAAACCCCAGCAAAATCGCGGTTAATAGCCACGCTAAAGCGATTTTGATTCAAAACTCGTTTTAGGGACTTGGGATACCTAAAACGCCGATCAAGAGGGATAAGAGCGCGATTTTTACTAGAATACCAATCCAATCGCCCCCCCTCATCGGCCATGAGAAAGTAACCGCGTGCGTATCCTTGTATAATAGAGGCGGTATCCACGACTCCCTCCAAGAATTCAGTCTTGTAGCCTGATCATTCTCTAATTATGCCCGATCATCCCGCACCAATTCCGCCTATTACTTTACCACCGATCGAAAATCCCCAACAGGAACAAACTTGGCTGCGCACCGCTTTACATCATTGGTTAGATGCGGAATTTATTCCCGAAGCTATTAATGAAACTATCGCTGAACGCGCTAGTCAGATTTTTTTGCGTCAGCGTTTGGAAGGGGAAAACGATCTCGGTTGCCTAGTAATTGCGATCGTTACCGAGATGCAAGCTTTTGATTTCCGCGAAAGTTTTTATAGTGAATTTGCCATCGCTAACGCCGTCAGTGATTTAATTTTAGATAGTTTGGGGATCGATCACTGTTGTGGGCAAAGTTAGACAGTTTTTCTCCGCTATTGGATTAAATTGCCAAGGAATGATCGACCATTGCTTGCCGACGTAAACAATTCCAGTAGGCTGCATAGAGATCCGTCTGTTGACCGCGCAGGGAAGCGATCGCAGGTGCGGCTGGAAAAGGCCAGAGACGATCAAAAACCACTTCTCGATGAGCCAGACGAAACTGTAGCAAGTAAACAGAAGCAGGAGCCTGTAAATTATCCAGTAATTGCGCTGCCAGCCGATGTAAAGACTTAAGACTCTCTCTTTCTAGACTAATCGGTTGACTGTAGGCGTTAGGGATCATGCCTTCTCCGATTACCTCACCGTATTCTAAACCCTTAGATGTCACCGTGATCGGCAACCAAAGATCCCCAAAAGAAGAATCTCCCTGACTGGTTTTATAGTGCAGGGTATGGGCAACCCAAGCGCGTCTTTCTTCGATATCCCGACAAGCTTGATAAACTTTTTTACCAGGAAAATTCACCCAATTGGGTAATTGAATTGTTAAGGGACACCAGATTAAATTATTCTGGCTGGTTTTACCCGACTCCATTTTTGACCACAAGGAAGCCGTCCCCGTCACCTCCACCGCCAAGGATTTAGGAACCGCATTTTTTAAGGCAATCACCATTTTTTCGGTAACGGGCGATAGGCGAGACATCTGACCACTGGCCTGAGCTTCGGCATTAACGAGAATGATAACTTTGTCCATTTCTTCTTGTGGGTTGGGTGAACTTGAACGATCAGCGGTGAGGTTGGTTAAGAATGCGAACTGACTGGGGTTCAATGCTTCTGTAGTCGCCATGGCAAAAGCTATTTCTCTGGATTTTAGCGAATTATACAAGAGCGCAACTGGTTTTTACGGATTTTTTCCACAACAACCAGATTCAAGGCGGGATTTTGCTGCTCCCCCTCATAGAATACCTTAAGTAATCAGTGATCACTGATCACTGATTACTGATTACTCAACTCTGAATAACTGGTAACTGATCACTGAAATTACTCGTCTTCGGCGAAAATAAAGCGAGTTAGTTCACTAGGATCGGGTTCGGGGCTAGATTCGGCAAATTTAACCGCTGCCTCGATTTCAGCTTGAATTTTCTCCTCGATTTCTTTTAATTCCTCTCTCGTGGCCAGATCTCGCTCGTAGAGATAGGCGGCAAAGCGAGTGATCGGATCTCTTTCGCCCCAGAATTGTTTCTCGTCAGCACTGCGTAACTCGTCGGGATCTGCCAGAGAGTGACCCCGGAAACGATAGGTTAAGGCCTCAATCAAAGTCGGTCCCTCACCGGCGCGGGCGCGGGCTACAGCCTCTCTGGCGGCGGCATGAACGGCGACCACATCCATACCGTCCACTTCCACACCGACCATACTAAAAACACTGGCTTTTTTATAGATTTCCGGTTGAGAAGTGGCTCGATCGTGGGCCATACCGATCGCCCACTTATTATTTTCCACCACATAGATAATCGGCAACTTCCAGAGAGCGGCCATATTCAGACACTCAAAAAACTGGCCATTATTACTCGCCCCGTCCCCAAAGAAACAGACCGTTACCTGATCGGCACTGGCATCACCCATGGCTTCGCGACGGTATTTACTTTGAAAAGCCGCCCCGGTTGCGACGGGAATCCCCTCGGCCACAAAAGCGTAACCCCCCAAAAGCTTATGTTCGGCGGAGAACATATGCATGGAGCCGCCCCGTCCTTTACTACAGCCGGTAGCTTTGCCGAATAACTCCGCCATTACCTCTTGAGCGGGAACTCCGGCACTGAGGGCGTGGACGTGATCGCGATAGGTACTAGAAACGTAATCTTCTCCCTGACGCAAGGCTTTAATAATACCGCTAGATATCGCTTCTTGACCGTTGTAGAGGTGGACAAAACCGAACATTTTGCCCCGATAATACATTTCGGCACATTTATCTTCAAACATCCGCCCCAAAACCATATCCTCGTATAGGCGAAGACCTTCAGCTTTGGTAATAATGATGGAAGCAGGATTAAAGGTTGGTAAAGTACGTTCGGAAATCATAGGGTCTGTAGTATCATTTAGACAACAAAAAGGCAGGGGGAGAGGAAGCGGTAGATTGTTCGAGAATTCTGGCAGTGAATTTTTTAGGCTTAAACCAAGGGGTTCTTGGTATTTTCTCTCTACAAATCTAATCTTAGTCAGTCAGAGATTGGCTAGGATAAGATGGTATCTTGTTATTTTACTCGCTCCGCTCTCACTTACATCACTTAATTCACCTTAGATGTCGGCAGGATGCCCCCGTTACACCCTACGGGTTGGCGGCGGAGGAATGCCGACCAGTATAAAACGCGCGTAGCGCATCGACTCTAAATATGTTATGCTTCCTGCTGGTGAGTTTTTTGAGGCCGTGGAACAAGTCCTGACGCTAGTGATCAAGCTTCAAGTATGTAGCGAACAACAACAAGCGCTGTCCGATACCTGTACGGCTTTTGCGTCGGCTTGTAGCTGGATTAACGAGAACGTCAATCCCTGGCTGACTAACCGGAACTCGATTCAAGCCGTCTGTTATCAGGACGTTAAGGATCGGTTCGGATTGACGGCTAACCACGTTGTCAGAGCTTGCGGTCGGGTGGCGGCTAATCGTTTGACAGCAAAACTTCAAGGGAAGAAGGTCAAGAACTTTGCTCCAACAAGTTTCGACTGTGACGCTCGAACCTTCCGTTTCGTCGAGAAAGATTGGGCGATTACTGTTAGCACCACGGGGAAACGGTTAACCATTCCCCTGAGAGCGAGCAATTACCATCGGGGGAAACTTACCTGGCAAAATCCGACCTCCGCTCAAATCTGCCTACATCGTGACGGCGGTTGGTATGTCCACATCCAACTAAAATCGGAACCGCCGAAACCTATCAACGCGGATAACATTATCGGGGTCGATTTCGGCCGTCGTGACATCGCGGTAACATCAACCGATCAATCGTGGTCGGGGGAGGGAATCAAGGAAACGAGGGATAAATACAGTCGCGTTCGAGCTTCTCTGCAAAGGAAAGCGTCTCAAGGCACTAGATCCACCAGGCGTAGGTGTCGGGAGATCTTGAAACGGCTATCGGGGCGGGAGAGAAGATACCAAGCGCACTTAAATCATGTAATCAGTAAAGCTATCGTTGCCGAGGCAAAATTAACTAACTCGATTATCGCTATTGAAGACCTAACCGGTATTCGAGAGAGAATCAATCAACAACCACGAAATAAGACCGAGAGAAGACGGTCTAACTCTTGGGCTTTCTATCAACTTCGACAATTTCTCGAATACAAAGGCATTAAAGAAGGAGTTGAGGTTATCGCGGTTAATCCACGATATACCTCTCAAACCTGTCATTGTTGCCTACATATCGGAATTAGAAGCGGAAAATCGTTTAAGTGTAGCAATAAGACTTGTGGTTGGATTGGTGACGCAGACGCGAACGGTAGCAAGATGATTAGACTTTTGGGGCTGAGTGTAATCCAGCCCAGAGAGCCGAATTTATTGGCTTGCCCGATAAGTTTAGGGTTACAGAAAGCTCCCGTTAAGCTGACGCTTTAACGGGAGTAGATTACTAAGGACTCTCCAGAGTTGAGGTACAGCTAACCGTGCGAATTCCTCTCGACTACTACAGGATATTGGGAATCCCCTTTCAGGTGAGTGCCGAGCAGATTGATTTGGCCCACGCCGACCGGGGACGGCAATTGCCACGTCAAGAATACAGTCAAACAGCGATCATTGCCCGTCAGCACTTGTTAGATGAAGCTTACCAGGTGTTAAGTGCTGCGGATCGCCGTCGTGATTATGATGCTCAATTTTTCGACCCCAATCCCCTGCTTCTCAACCCAGAAAGCAGCGCCGAAAACCTAGATTCTCAGGGTGGTGAGGTGGCCGCCGCTTCGCCGGAATATCTCACTCCCCAGATTACCATTGCCCCCGCCGATCTAGTGGGAGCTTTGCTCATCCTGCAAGAGTTGGGAGAATACGAGTTAGTGATTCGTTTGGCCGAAACTTATCTAGATTTAGAGCCAACTACTCGCCCAGACATGATCTTAACCTTGGCTTTGGCCTACGGGGAATTAAGTCGGGAATATTGGCAGGATAAAAATTATGAACAGGCGGCCAGCACCGCAGCCAAGGCCCTGACTTGGTTGGAACAAGAACAAATGTTCCCGCAAGTGGCCAGCGAGATTCGCCATGATTGCGATCGCCTGCGTCCCTACCGGATTCTGGAATTGTTATCCCAGGAAAAAAAACCTAGTCTTGCCCGTCAGCGCGGCTTGAATCTCTTGGAAGAGATGTTAGAAGCTCGCGGCGGCATCGATGGCCAGGGTGACGATCGCTCTGGGTTAGGGGTGGATAATTTTTTACGCTTTATTCAACAGTTACGGGTTTATTTAACTCAGGCCGAACAGGAAAAAATCTGGGCAAAAGAGGCACAACGCCCCTCGTCGGTGGGTAATTATCTGTTGGTTTATGCCTTGATTGCCCGCGGTTTCGCCCAAAAACAACCCGCCGCTATTGTCGCAGCCAGCGATCGCCTACAGCAATTACAAAAACATCAGGATGTCTCCCTCGAGCGATCAATCTGCGCCCTGCTGCTCGGCCAAACCGAACAAGCAAGCACAATTTTAGAAAAAAGTCAAGAGCAAGAAATATTAAATTATATTAAGGAACAATCCGGGCAATCTCCCGATCTTTTACCTGGGTTATGTCGTTACGGTGAGCGTTGGTTACAAACAGAAGTTTTCTGTCATTTTAGTGATTTAGTTGAGCGGAAAGCCTCACTAAAAGAGTATTTTGCCGAGGAAGAGGTACAAAATTATTTAGAAGAATTGTCAGGTTTTCCTGACGAAAAAGTTCCCGTGTCTGTTCAAGA
>NZ_JADEXI010000280.1:0-5997 GCF_015207185.1 Microcystis sp. LEGE 08355
CCCCACACCCTACCCCCACGCAAAACTTTTTCAGCAAACCCTACTTAGAGATACCTTGGACAGTAAAAACGGGCTAATGATCAGACAGGGATTGAAATTTTCCCTGGGTGCTGCTCTCTTAACGAGTTTCTTTTGGCACCGAGGAAATGTATTAGACAACTTTGTCTATCCCGTCTTTGGGTATGTATCTGTACTGATTGAGCCATCCATGGGAGGTGCGATCGCCGCAGGTTTGGGGCGTTTGGGGGGAAGTGCTTTGGGGGGAATCATTGCCGCTATCCTGGTGAACGCCTACGGAATCCAAGGCTCAAGTTTTTTTGTCATTCCCTCTCTCACCTACATTTTAGCCGCCCTGATCTGTGAACCTTACCGATGGCAAGCCGCTTATTCCCAAGCCACACTACTGGGCGCTTTAATTGCCATGAGAGTGGTAGGAACATCAGCACAACAAAATATCTGGCTCTATTTGCGATCGCGCCTGATCGATAACTGGATCGGAATCGCTGTGGGAATTGCTGTGGCCTTACTATTTTGGCCCCAGAATACTCGATCCGATCTCAACCGGAATTTGATGGGAATCCTTCAAGATATACCTCGCTTGTTCCAAAAAATCCTCGATCGCTACCTAAAAACTGAGGTCGACGAGCGGGATTATCCTCTTTCTATTGAGCAGAACGAGCTTAACCTACTCAATCAGATTAAAAAATCAACACAAACTAGCCTTTCAATGCTCACAAAAGCAACCCATGAATTCGGTAGTGAGATATTGGTGGCAGAAAATTGGAGTGAAATCTTGGCAATTCAGAACCAATTGACTCGACAATTAGCTGATCTGATGGCTTTTAAAGGCGAAAAGCATGAACAAAATTTAGTGCATCAGTTCAGGGATGAATTAAACCAATTGGCGACTCATCTTACTGACAGCTTTGATAGCTTGAGGGCTCTGAGTAACGCCAAAAAAATCTTAGCTACCCCTTACCTCAGAGAATTAGAAGAAGATTTAGCGAATATTGGGGGTAAACTTGATCATCTCCGAACAAGTGGAGAGATTGACCGGTATGATGTTCAAGAATCACTACAGTTTTATCAATTTATTCAACTTGTATCTCGATTTATCCAACAATGCGAGGGATTAGGAGGCAGGATAATCGATAAAACCAAAGTAACTGCAACTTTCAGGCGAAGACACCTGATTACCTTTCCCAAATGGGCCCCTATATCCCTAAAACGCCTGAGAGAAATTGTCAGTCTTGGCCTGGTTATTGGTTTGTTACTGGCTATTATTCGTCACATCGAGTTTCCCTATCCTTCTGCTTACGAAAAAGTGGCAGATATTGTGATAATAGGTGCAGTGGTCACTGTCATTCAACCGACAAGGGGGCGAGCGATCGCGATCGGTTGGGCGGCCACTGTTTCCTTGAGTTTGACAATTCTCTGTATTTACCTGTTGGTCAAGTCCTTTGGTTATAATCCTTTTAGTAGCAGTCTGGCTTATTTTTTCGCCTACTTCAGTTGTGCTTGGCTAGGGTTTACGCCGATCGCTCGCATCGGTGCGATTGTAGCAGCCGATGCCATCGGGAAGGATATTTTTCCTTTTTTCGAGCAAGGAATTTGGGCTGCACTGATTTCAGTTCCCGTAGGTGCGTTTCTGGGGGTGTTGCTGACCACTGTATTTATGACAAAATCGGCTACAAACCAACTGGAAACAGATTTTTCTGTGACTTTTAAGAAAATGGGACAGCTATATCAAAAACTGCTGTCAGGCTATTTTCAGGATGCGATACCACCGTCAGATATCGCCCAACTGAAGCAGGCCATCACAGTGGCGATCGCTCAACATCCAGCCTCGGTTAAGATTGCCAGTCTCGAACAAATTTCCACAGTTTTAGCAACCAAACACCAAAATTTTTGGAATTTCTCCATTGGCTACGAACAAAAACTCTGGGCTCAACTGGATGCTTTACAAGATGGGCTACAGCAACCGCTTCCTGAACCGATACGACAAAAGTTTTTACCTGAATTACAAGCGATCGCACAACAAACCGCGATCGCTTTTGATGAAATGGCTGAGGCGATCGCTGCCCAGGTCATTCTCAACCCACCAAGGTTAGGATTGCTCATCGAAGAAATTGAATCTCTTGAGAAGCAGTTACTGAGCTTGCGGGTTGAGAGTCGAAGTTATCCCTTAAATGAGCTAATCGCCTTTAGCTCGGCTTTTATGACGATGAAAGCCATTGCCAGCACCTTAAACCAAATGAGTCAAGACTTACCTGCCTACACCCAATAGGTATG
This sequence comes from Microcystis sp. LEGE 08355, assembly GCF_015207185.1. NCBI lineage: Bacteria > Bacillati > Cyanobacteriota > Cyanophyceae > Chroococcales > Microcystaceae > Microcystis > Microcystis sp. LEGE 08355. The sequence goes on from NZ_JADEXI010000280.1 coordinate 2,293, forward strand.
GCTTGCTGAATAAATGTGAAATATAGACGAGGTAAGGGTTTTAGGGTTCTGTTTTGCTCTCACAGGTGCAAGATTTTGAGAGAATCGTCGTTCAAAACCTTGCGTCTTCATCGGCCCGTGTCCTGTAGGGGCGAAGCATTCGGGCAATAACCTATCGGTGAAACCGTAGATTTTCTATCCGAATGCTTCGCCCGTACTTTTTCAGCAGACCCTAGGTAATAGGCAAATATTATCAGCCTGAAGGCTCTCTGCTCTCAGGGCTGTATATTCAGTAGTGGATTGTTTCAGCTAATTTGGTGTATTAGAAAAATGCTAGAAATTGTATAATCTAAGACTTTAAGCCGAAATCTATTGCCCTATTTTAGCTGAAACAGTCCACTACAAGATCGGCGATCTGCTATGCAGTGCCTTCGGCATCGCACTTCTTAATGGGATCACAATGCTTTGATCTCAACGATGCCGCCCTCAACATTATCCACCTGCAATCGATAACCGTAGAGCATCGCCATTCCGAGCAACGGCTCTGTCTCTGATGCTGCGATATCAACCTCGCGATATTGCCCATCCCAAATGACTGTTGCAGTGTAAAAATCAAACAAGACTCCATGTATCATGAATTCTTCTTTAAGCTCCGCGAACCAAAGTGATACACGGCACGGTGTCCAATCCGAATTCCAAAAGGCTGGGCATCAGGGTTACGCTCAAATAGCCGATTGGTTGCAGCTACGACCGTTTCATCAACCTCAAAATCTCCGGTTTCGATGTCGATCGCGATAATTTTACCCTCATTACCCGCTTCGACTTGCTGCCGAATGCCAGACTCGTAGAGTTCTTTCCCCCGACGAGCCATCTCCTCTTTGCTGTAACGCCTTTGCCGAACTGTCATAGCCTTGCCCCATTGACTGCCTTCTCCATTTTAACCTGAACGATCTCGCTCTTTTGAATTGATAGGGTGTGTTTGGCAATCACTTAATCTTTGCGATCGATATGATGTAGCCTGTGTTATACCATTTTTCTAAAGTAATGGCAGAGATGGTTAATTCCCTCACCCCCAACCCTTCTCCCTTTTTGGGAGAAAGGAGTAGAATGTCTGCCACGAATAACTGGACTTCCCCCATACATAAATACTAAAAAATTAACAAAACCCTTACTGCAGGTCGCTTCTAAGAAAAAATTGAAAAGAGGCTACTGGGTACATTTTTTACTTAAAAATGGCTGTACCGTTGACTGTATCTGGAGTAGAGCGATTCCGTAGAGTTGGCTGTATAGTGATCGCTAACCTGATTTTAACAGATAGTGTCATTAATCTCTAGAGTAAGGGATTCCCTCTGTAGCCATGTTTTTGCTGGTTTTCTGCCCCGAAACAAGCTATAATAGTCTAAAGGTCAAATTTGAAAATTTTTGCCTCAAACCCTATCTGCGTAAGAACTTCAGGATTTTGTGTCCAGTAGTTCATTGGTATTGTGTTGCTTTAACTCAGGCTCTGTAAGACTTTTAGCCATAGCTAGTATGTTTATACGGGGGAAGTCCAGGAATAAAGAAAAATGGTATTAGCGTTAGCGTAACGCACGGATTTTGAACATTAGATAAGGTGGGTAGAGTCGATGGGAGGTATTATCCTCCGCACCTCTCTCTTAGAGCCGAGCGTGCGACTTTCACCGCACTCGGCTCCCGATAATCTTAGCTTTCACTTTTGCACCTGTGGATGTAATCGTGGCATGATTCGTGTACTGCCAAAAGATTATTGGCTCGACCATTAGCGTGATTTCTATCGATGTGGTGCAGATGTATTCTTTCCTCATCAATAAATTTCAAGCCACAATATCCACAGGTATGGTTCTGTCGGATTAAAGACCTAGAAGTTGCTCCATCGTAAAGTTTGGACTGTCTCTTAGACCAGTAAACTAAGTCACCGTTAAAAGGCGAATAATCTCCTCTAACGTTGATGTGCTTGTTTTCTGAATATGGCACAGGTGGAAACGCTTTTTTGACTAAATTTGCAGCCATCTGGCGGTTTACCTTTTTTTCTTTTAAGAACACTTTATATGTCCTATAATTAAGTTGCCATAATGATAATCTTGAGCCATTCAGTTGACAATAGCGGTGGTAGTTTCTCCATCCTCTGACTATTAGAGCTAATTTTTGGGCTTTAATCTTTGCCCCATAATTCGAGTGATTGATGATGGCTTTAACTTTCTGACGAAAGGCTTTAAAGTTTTCCTCTGAGGGATAACTTCTAAATTTTCCGTTGGCTTGCACAACAAAGTGCCATCCTAAAAAGTCAAATCCTTCTGTCGAGGCTACTAACCTTGTCTTCGATGGCTTAATGTTTAGACCTCTTGTAGCTAGAAAACTTGCGACTTTTTCAAGAATCTCTTCCGCTTTGTCTTGGGGTTTAAGAAGGAACACCAAATCGTCAGCATATCTGACTGAGTAGTGTATATTCTCTATTCCGTTGAGAGCGATGTTTGCTAGTAATGGACTCACTACACCTCCTTGGGGAGTTCCTTGTTCAGGAAATTCTGGGTTAACTCCTGCTTTTAGGCATCTCATCAATCCAGCTTTGATGCTTTGGGGAGCGATGATTAATTCCCTTAAGGTGTTGTGGTTGATTCTATCGAAGCATTTCTCGATGTCTAATTCTAGGATTCTTTTGTTTAATCCGTTGCTACTACTTCTTAAATTTAAGAAGAGTATTTTTTGACAATCGTGAGCGGAACGTCCGGGTCTAAAACCATAGCTCCTTTCGTGAAATGTTGCTTCGTGGGCAGGTTCTAGGGCATATTTGACAAGGCCTTGCCAAGCTCTATCTGAGATGGTAGGAATTTTGAGCATCCGTGTTGTTCCATCCTTTTTGGCTATGGGAATTTTTCTCAGTCCCTGATGTTGCCAATCCCAGACTTTGGCTTCTAGGACTGATTCTAATTCCCACCTTTCTCGGAATGAAAGTGATGCTTTCCCATCTATTCCTGCTGTCTTCTTACCAGCGTTTAGTTGAGTTACTTGACGAATTGCCAGTAATCTAGCACTTCGAGATTTTAAGATTAGCTTTTGAAGATTTTTGGCTTTTGCCTTGTCTCCTACTCGCATGGCTTTCCACAATCTACATTGTAGCCGGAATAGATTCCGTCGGAGTTTCTTCCACGGAATGTTGCTCCACAGTTCTCTAAAACTATTACTAATCATGAGTCTAACTGGTCTCTACTTGGTTTCTTGTGTTCTGATTACCTCGAAGCAATTACGCTTCGTCCTACCCGATGTTAGGGGTTACGTTGCTCGTCCAACCTACTTGAGTTTCGACTTTTCTCTTGACCTAATCATCGTTTTTCTTCGTTCCGACTGTTGGATTGTTTTGACAATTTAGGGTTGACCACTTCACCCACCTTCAACTCTAGGGATAGCAGATACCGTAACGAAAGCTCTGCGAGTTTAGAAGGTTGAGTCAACATTTTTAGCTCAGATTGTTGCTCTGAAGTTGGATGCTTTTTCTGGTTTTCCCTTATTGTCTCCCCATTAACGCTCCTTGCGCCTATCTGTTTTGGCTCTGATTGCGTCCTTGTTCCCCGCTTCAGCCTCTAGCCCACATTCCGCACCCTCAACTGTCACATAAGCTGTCCCCCTCCAGAGACTTGAGTAAAAATACTTATCTGGTGAAGATTTTCTCGGTGGCCGCTAGGGGGATATTGAGACCCCTAATTATGAAAA
>NZ_JADEXI010000281.1:0-5984 GCF_015207185.1 Microcystis sp. LEGE 08355
TTTTCAGGGGGTCAATTAAGTGGGTGGGTGGAATTAAATATAAGATGAACGTAGGTTGGGTTGAAGCATGAAACCCAACGCCCGCATAGTTTACGCTACCGCTAACCCATCCTACAAATAATTGTGCCTCCCTACTTACCTAATTTTCCTGGAAAAAGTGCCTAAATTTCCTCCCCGATCACTACAAGGACTGGCACTTTTTGATTTCAAAAAAGCCTAAAGATATTATCCAACAAGGTTTTTAGATTTATTCAGCAAACCCTAATTAAAGTCTGCTGATTTTTACTTTCTAGTTCATTACTGGACATTAGCCTATTTTTTTAAAAAATCGCTATGATCGGCGTGAAAGTGCCAACACACCAGGAGAAAATTGCTATGATCACCATCGGCGAATATTTATGCCAGCGTCTCCATAATTTAGGGGTTAATCATATTTTTGGGGTGCCGGGGGATTATGTCCTCGATTTGATGGATGTTTTGGTGGAAAGTCCGATCGAATTAGTTTGCACCTGTAATGAGCTTAACGCAGGTTATGCCGCCGATGCCTACGCGCGAGTCAAAGGTATGGGCGCTGTCTGTGTCACCTACGGTGTTGGGGGATTTAGCCTCGTTAATGCTGTGGTCGGTGCTTACGCTGAAAGAGTTCCCCTGGTGGTAATTAGTGGGGCTTCCGATCGCTCGATTCGCCGGGATAATTTATTATTACACCACACCACGGGCGATTATAATCTGCAATTTTCGATCATGGAAAAAGTCACTGTTGCCTCGGTTATTCTCACTAATGCTGCCCAAGCAGCCAGTCAAATCGAGCAAACTTTAGCTGCTTGTTTGCATCACAAACGTCCCGTGTATATCGAAATTCCCCGGGATCTGGTCTATCGTCCCTGTATCCCCTCGGAAACGCCAATTTATTTAACCGATAATCTCACCGATGCCGCCGCTTTACAAGAGGCCATTGAAGAAGCGGTTTTTTTATTAGAAAAAGCGGAAAAACCAATTATTTTAGCGGGGGTAGAATTCCATCGGTTTAAACTCCAAGATAAGTTGCTGAAACTTTTAGAAGTAACGGGTTATCCCTTGGCCACCACTATTTTAGGTAAGTCGTCAATTTCGGAAATGCAGCCGCAATTTATCGGCACTTATGTGGGAGCATTAAGTCGCAAATACGTTAAGCAACGGGTGGAAAATGCCGATTGTGTCCTCTGTTTAGGGGCAATCATGTCCGATATGAATTTAGGCGGATTTACGGCTAATTTAAATCCCAATAATTTGATTAATGCCAATTCCGAGAAAGTAAAAATTAAACATCACTTCTATCAACCGGTATTCCTAGGGGATTTTATCGATGGTTTAATTGATAAGCTAAGTCACAAAGAAGCGGCTACACTAGAGATTAAACCCGCGGCCGAATTGAAGGATTTAGAATTCATCCCCGTGCCAGAGCAAAAATTAACTAATGCTCGTTTCTATGAGCGAATGAATCATTTTATCGCTCAAGAATCTTTTGTTATTTCCGATACAGGGGATGCAATTATTGCCACAATTGATCTATTAATGCCCCAGCAAACTGACTTTATCGGTCAAGCATTTTATCTATCCATTGGTTATTCAATACCCGCCTGTTTAGGAGTAGCTTTTGCCGCACCCAATACTCGTCCTATCGTCTTTGTGGGTGATGGTGCTTTTCAAATGACCGCCCAAGAACTTTCGACAATTATCCGTCACCATCTCAATCCAATTATCTTTTTAATTAATAACGACGGTTACACGATCGAGCGGGTAATTCAGGATAATATTTATAATGATCTACAACCGTGGAAATATCATCAATTACCAGCAGTATTTAACGGGGAAAGTTGGAGTTGTCAAGTCGGGACAGAAGGGGAATTAGAAAAGGCTTTATCGATTGCCCAGGGTAACATCGATCGCCTATCATTTATTGAAGTACATCTCGATCGTTTTGACTGTTCCCAAGGCTTAACTCGTTTAGGTCAAGCTTTACGTTCACCCCATGCTTAGACTGGTGACGCTATCGGGTTTTGACTGTGTGAAGCTGCCCTAAGATGCCAGATTGAAACTCTTTTGGCTCCCAAGAGTCAACAATCAAGATACAATCGGTGTCTAAATCTAAAGTTTGCCGGTGACAACCGCAACTAAAAACCCTATGAATGCTTTTTGGAAACAAATCACCCTATTGAACTTTTCCCCCGCTTCTTGGTCAAAATATAGCTATCTGCATCGTTTAGTCGGTCTTTTTAGTCAATGGCGACAGGGTAGCCGGTTTGTGCAGTGGACAGAACTGATGGGTGCGCTGTTAATCTCTCTCCTTATCGCCACCGCGCCGTTTTTCTCCACCAGTCAAATCGGTTTTTTGCTGTTAGCAATAGCGGGTTATTGGCTATTGTTAACCCTTGTGGATGAAGGCAAAATCGGGGTGACACCGATTCACATTTTAGTGCTTTTATACTGGGGAATTGCTACGGTTTCTACGGCTTTTTCTCCCGTTAAAACCGCAGCTTTGGAAGGATTAATTAAATTAACTCTTAATTTAATATTTTTTGCCTTTACCGCCCGAATTATGCGATCACCACGCCTAACAAATTGGATTCTGACTACTTTAGTTTTAACCGCCTTAGCAGTCAGTGTTTACGGCATTCGTCAGCAAATTTTTGGTGCGGAACAGTTAGCAACTTGGAACGATCCCACCTCAGAATTAGCGGGGGATACTAGGGTTTATAGTTATCTCGGTAATCCTAATTTATTAGCTAGTTATTTATTCCCGGGTATTGCTTTTAGCGGTGCGGCATTATTTGTGTGGCAGGGATGGCTACCGAAAATTTTAGCGGCTTTATTAACTTTAGCCAATGGTGCTTGTTTATTTTTTACTGAGAGTCGTGGCGGTTGGATTGGTTTGATGGTCTTAGGAATTGTCTTCTTATTGCTGTTATTTTATTGGTTCAAAAATTATCTACCGTTATTTTGGCAAACATGGCTTTTACCCTTAATTTTAGGTGGTTTAGCGGTGGTGATTTTAGGGGCAATTTTATTGGTGGATCCCCTGCGAATTCGGGTGATGAGTATTTTCGCCGGCCGAGGAGATAGTAGTAATAACTTTCGGATTAATGTTTGGGATGCAGTTATCCGCATGATTCAAACTTATCCGCTTTTGGGCATCGGACCGGGTAATGATGCTTTTAAGAAAATTTACCCCCTATTCATGAAGCCAAAATACACGGCTTTAAGTGCCTATTCTGTGGTATTAGAAATCATGGTAGAAACGGGAATTATTGGTTTTACCTGTTTCCTCTGGTTATTAGTTACAACTATCGGCCAAGGCATCCATCAAATTAAACTTTTACGCGATAAAATGGACAGTCAAGGCTTTTGGTTAATCGGGGCAATTGCCGCTATGGCTGGAATTCTTGCCCACGGTTTCTTTGATACGGTTTGGTATCGTCCCCAAGTTAGTACCCTCTGGTGGTTAGTTTTGGGTTTAATTGCTAGTCGTTGTTATTCCCCCGCTAGGGGTTTTGATCGCGGCAATTCTCTCCTCTAGGGGGGCGAAATGGGGGAGCATTGAGGAGTTATTTCAAATTACGGATAGGACTGCTCTGAAGGGTATTTGAGGCGCGTGTAGGCGTAGGCGATGGGGATTATTAAGAAAAATCACAAATCCTCCATCCTACCATCTCTCAGTGGGCAAAGCAAGAGATAATTAAATTAGATCGTTTCCCAGTTTGTTCTGCGCTTGGCGCGATTTCCTAACTGCAATAACGAGAGTAAATCCCTGTGGCCGTTATAGAGACGAGGGAGGAAAATAATGGATCGTTCTCTTAAGTGGGCCGTGGCGATTGTCATAACTCTAATCCTCGTGCTTTCCCCGGTCTTTTCCCAGGGCTGTGGGGCGACAGAGTGGAACCCGAAAGGAGGGAACGGTCAAGATACAATGCTAACCCTTACTCGCACTGACAACGGCAAATCCATCACCATGCAGGTCAATGACCTACTGCTACTGTCCCTCGACGAGAATCCCACTACCGGCTTTCAGTGGGCGCTCGATGGCGGCGGGGGCGATTTAGTGGAGCTGCAGTCCTCTGAGTATGTACCTGCCGGGGAGTCGAAAGTCGGCGGGGGCGGTCAGAGAGTCCTGACCTTTAAAGCGCAACGGACTGGGATAGGCCAACTAAAGCTTAAGCTTTGGCGGGAGTGGCAGGGAGAACCGTCAATTGTCGAACGATTTACTGTCACGCTCCAAGTCCGAGAGTAAAGGCTTCTCAGATAGCCAAGGGCTAGTGAGTAACGACTTAGGAGGAAAAGAAAAATGACTGAAACATTTATAATTCCTGCAATGGGATGGTTGCCTGACTATCCCGATATCCGCGACCTGACACCAGAATCCGAGGTCGTCGCACCCCGACTAAGAGCGTTGGGGCAACTGCCGGTCAAGGCGATGCTCGCCCAAGTGGGAGCGGAGGCCCCGGTGGCGGCGCTGCCGGCCAGCGTGGACTTGAGGCCGTGGTGTTCCCTAATCGAAGATCAGAAGAATATCGGTTCTTGTACGGCCCACGCCGGTGTCGGACTGGTGGAGTATTTTGAGCGGCGGGCTTTTGGCAAACACATAGATGCCTCGCGCCTCTTTCTCTACAAAGTGACGCGCAACTTGTTGCACTGGACGGGAGATAAGGGAGCCTTCTTGCGCTCAACAATGTACGCCCTCACCTTGTTTGGCGTACCACCAGAAGAATACTATCCCTACAATGTCCTCGATTATGACAAGGAGCCGCCGGCATTCTGCTACGCCTTTGCCCAGAGCTTCCAAGCGATCTCTTACTATCGCCTCGATCCGCCCGGGACGGCAAGGGACGCACTGTTAGCTCGGATTAAAACCGACTTGTCGAAAGGTCTGCCCTCGATGTTTGGCTTTACTGTTTACAGTTCCATCAATCAGGCCAACACGACCGGCAAGATTCCTTACCCGACTCGGGGCGAGAAAGTTCTCGGCGGTCACGCGATTGATGCGGTCGGTTACGACGACAACCTCAAGATTAAGAATACTAACCCCGGTGGCATTGAAACCACTGGTGCCTTGCTGATTCGCAACTCCTGGGGGACGGGATGGGGAAGCGCTGGCTACGGCTGGCTGCCCTACAAGTACGTCCTCGATGGTCTGGCAACTGATTGGTGGTCGCTAATCAAGAGTGAATGGGTCGATACCGGACAGTTCGGATAGGAGACCGATTCGATAAGGTGTGAGGGGCGAGATAAAGGCTTCTGGTGAGTTTTTTCAGAATAGGGGGGACGCTGGGAAAACTCACCGTTTGTTGAATTTTTTAGGGTATGCTTTGTGACATACCCATCCCTAAAAGCGAGGGCTTCCTGCTTCCTCCGTTTTGATTACTGTTCTGGCATGGAAAGATGGTCAAAAAAAGTAAAAACAGAAGCACGTTCAAAATATTTTTACTCCAGCCTTGAGTTAGCTGAGGCGATACTAGCAATTAATGGATCGGCTCTACCAATTTGGCAGAATTTAGAAATACCCTGTAACTTACCATTCATCGGAAATTTTGGCTCTGAAACCCCGCCGTTTTAGGTTGGCTTTGCTGTTAAATCTTAGCGCATTTACAAAATATGTGTTAGAATGTGAGGCATGGAAAAAGCCTATTCGTTTCGATTTTACCCCACACCAACACAAGAGTCGCTATTGCGGCGCACATTGGGCTGTGTAAGATTAGTTTACAATAAAGCTCTCCATCTCAGAACACAAGCTTGGTATGAAAGACAAGAAAGAGTAGGATATGCTCAAACTTCTTCAATGCTAACCGATTGGAAAAAACAAGAAGAATTAAACTTTCTCAACGAAGTAAGCTGTGTACCTTTACAACAAGGGTTAAGACATTTACAAACAGCTTTCACTAATTTCTTTGCTGGTCGTACTAAGTATCCTAACTTTAAGAAAAAACATCAGGGAGGAAGTGCCGAATTTA
>NZ_JADEXI010000282.1:0-5962 GCF_015207185.1 Microcystis sp. LEGE 08355
GAAAGGCATTTAGCGATTTTTGTCAATTATTTTTGTCTAGAGCGAACTAATCAATTAAGTCTCTTGCCAGATAAGGATTTAGTCGATTTATGCTCCCCTATCGAACCATACCAAGTAACGAAGAGCCGCTTTTTGCTTAAGTTGACACCAATGACCGCCGGCGGCCAAAATGTCATTTATCTTCTGTCAAGGTGGGTTAGGTAAAATGAGAAAAAAGTTCTGAAACCCTTATATAGAGAATGGTTAAGCCTCTATCTTTTCGCTGTTTACTGTTTGCTGTTTACTAATCACAGGAAAAAAGCTCCCCACTCCCCTCTTCTATGTCTGTTTTGTTACTTTTTTCTTTTCTCTTGGGATAAGATTGTGATCGATCGAGTTTAGGGAATTTTTATGACCACAGAAAGTTTAGCGACTTCGGACGCAATAGAGTCAATGACCGATGAATTTCTGGCTAGTACGAGCAGTCACCAAGAAATGATTGAAACGGTTATTTCTACTCTGCAGCAGAATGATACTGCTATGGTACAACATACAGAAAAAGGTTATCTTTGGAAGTTTCAGTATGGTAGCGTTGAGGTGTTTGTGCAGTTAACTGGGGAAAGTGATGATGATTTTCTCACGGTGTGGTCTTCTGTGCTGAAATTGCCTGTTCAGGATGAATTGGGATTAACCCGCAAGTTATTAGCGATGAATTGTGCCGAAACCTTTGAATCTCATTTTGCCATTATGAATGATCAGGTGGTGGTGATTTCTCAGCGTACTGTGGCCGATTTGTCTCCTGGGGAGATTTCCCGAGCAATTACTCTCGTGGCGACGGTAGCAGATAATAATGATGAAATGTTACGAGAATCCTTTGGTGGCAGCTAAAATTTGGCGTTATATCCCTCCAATTATCTCATCGGCAGAGCAACAAATGGCGATCGATTCTTGGTTACTAGAACAACACCGTTGTGGTCATCATCCCCCGACTCTGCGTTTTTATCAATGGTCGCCCCCAGCTATTTCCTTGGGCTATCATCAACGGCAATATCCCGATTTTTGGCGTGATTTGACTTGGCAAGGTCAAAAAATCTCCCTAGTTCGTCGTCCTACCGGTGGACGGGCTGTACTACATCAGGGGGATTTGACTTATATGGTGGTAAATTCGGGGATGAAGGGGAATATTAGGGAAGTTTACCAGCAAATATGTCGATTTTTAATCACAGGCTGGCAAAATCTCGGTCTAGAATTGTCCTACGGTGCTGCCGGCCGGGGATATATCCATTCTGCTAACTGTTTCGGTACGGCTACCGGTGCAGATTTAGTCGATAATTGGGGGAATAAATTTATTGGGAGCGCCCAACTGCAACGGGGTTCCTCGGTTCTCCAACATGGTTCGATGGTGCTAGAGCAAGATAATTCGCTGTTTGAGCAAGTTTTCGCCAGTGCTGCCCCTCAAAAGCTGAATTTAGCCCCAGATTTGACCCTAGAGACAATTATCACTACCCTGAAAACCGCCGCCGAGGAATGCTTTGATTGTCAATTGCTAGAGCAACCCCTAGGGGATTGGGAATGGCGATCAATTAAAAAAATGAATATAAATACTCATTGACAAAAAATCTTTTATATGTATTAAAAATCAATTATGAGTCAAGTTGTATAGATTTGTAATTTTTTGCTAATAATGGTTAAAGGTAGATAGAGGCCACAAGAAACCAAAGTCTTACCAAACTCGAAATTATTGTCTAGCTTGTGCTAGTTTAAGAAACGTTAATCTTTTACAGTTTGTGAGGATTAACGAGCGATCGCATCTAGTTTAGTCAAGCTAATCCAGTCAATCGATCGCGCCATCTTATAAGACAATGGGAGTAATCCCAGACTCAAAAAAGTTAAGAAATCTTGCCCGTGATTTCAGTTAAGCAAGAGGAAAAATACCCATGACCATTGCTGTCGGACGCGCCCCAGAAAGAGGGCTGTTTGATGCTCTCGATGACTGGCTCAAAAGAGACCGTTTCGTCTTCATCGGTTGGTCTGGTTTACTACTCTTCCCCTGCGCCTTCATGGCCCTAGGTGGATGGTTAACCGGCACCACCTTCGTCACCTCCTGGTACACCCACGGGTTAGCCAGTTCCTACCTGGAAGGCGGCAACTTCCTGACTGTAGCCGTCTCCACCCCCGCCGATGCCTTCGGTCACTCCATCCTCTTTCTCTGGGGACCGGAAGCCCAAGGTAACTTCACCCGTTGGTGTCAAATCGGCGGTTTATGGCCTTTTGTCGCTCTCCACGGTGCTTTCGGCCTGATTGGCTTCATGCTACGTCAGTTTGAAATCGCCCGTTTAGTCGGCATTCGTCCCTACAACGCCCTCGCCTTCTCCGGTCCGATTGCGGTGTTCGTCAGTGTCTTCCTGATGTACCCCCTCGGTCAGTCTAGCTGGTTCTTTGCCCCTAGCTTCGGCGTGGCTGGTATCTTCCGTTTTATTCTTTTCTTCCAAGGCTTCCACAACTGGACCCTGAACCCCTTCCACATGATGGGTGTAGCCGGTATCCTTGGTGGTGCGCTTCTCTGTGCTATTCACGGAGCCACGGTAGAAAATACCCTGTTTGAAGACGGCGAAGGTTCCAACACTTTCCGAGCTTTTGAACCCACCCAAGCGGAAGAAACCTACTCCATGGTCACTGCGAACCGTTTCTGGTCGCAAATCTTCGGCATCGCTTTCTCCAACAAACGTTGGTTACACTTCTTCATGCTCTTTGTCCCCGTGACTGGTTTATGGATGAGTGCTGTGGGTGTGGTGGGATTAGCGCTTAATCTACGGGCCTATGACTTCGTTTCTCAGGAATTGAGAGCGGCGGAAGACCCGGAATTTGAAACCTTCTACACTAAAAATATTCTGCTTAACGAAGGTCTGAGAGCTTGGATGGCTCCCCAAGACCAACCCCACGAAAACTTTATCTTCCCTGAGGAGGTTCTCCCGCGTGGTAACGCTCTCTAATATCCCTACCGCTACCGGTCGTGACCAAAGTTCCACCGGCTTCGCTTGGTGGTCTGGTAACGCTCGTCTTATCAACCTCTCCGGTAAACTGCTCGGCGCTCACGTCGCCCACGCCGGTTTAATCGTTTTCTGGGCCGGGGCAATGACCCTGTTTGAAACCGCCCACTTTATCCCCGAAAAACCGATGTACGAACAGGGTTTAATCCTGCTCCCCCACTTAGCTACCCTCGGTTTTGGGGTCGGTCCGGGTGGTGAAGTAGTCGATACCTTCCCCTACTTCGTCGCTGGTGTTCTGCACTTAATTTCTTCGGCTGTACTCGGTTTTGGTGGTATCTACCACGCTATCCGCGGACCGGAAACCCTAGAGGAATACTCTAATTTCTTCGGTTACGACTGGAAAGACAAAAACCAAATGACCAACATCATCGGTTATCACCTAATTCTCTTGGGTTGTGGTGCGCTGTTGTTGGTATTTAAAGCCATGTTCTTTGGCGGTGTCTATGATACCTGGGCTCCCGGTGGCGGTGATGTCCGCGTCATCACTAATCCTACCCTCAACCCCGCAGTTATCTTTGGTTATCTGACCAAAGCTCCCTTCGGTGGCGAAGGCTGGATTATCAGCGTCAACAACATGGAAGATATCATCGGCGGTCACATCTGGATTGGCTTAATCTGTATCGCTGGCGGTATCTGGCACATTCTCACCAAACCTTTTGCTTGGGCGCGTCGCGCCTTCATCTGGTCTGGAGAAGCCTATCTGTCCTACAGCTTGGGCGCTCTTTCCATGATGGGCTTTATCGCTGCCGTTTACGTTTGGTTTAACAACACCGCCTATCCCAGTGAATTCTACGGTCCGACCGGTATGGAAGCTTCCCAAGCTCAAGCTTTCACCTTCTTGGTGCGTGACCAACGCTTAGGTGCTAACGTCGCTTCTGCCCAAGGCCCCACCGGTCTAGGTAAATACCTGATGCGCTCTCCCACTGGCGAAATCATCTTCGGTGGTGAAACCATGCGTTTCTGGGATTTCCGCGGTCCCTGGTTAGAACCCCTCCGCGGTCCTAACGGTTTAGACCTCGACAAAATCAGAAATGACGTACAACCCTGGCAAGTGCGCCGCGCAGCTGAATACATGACCCACGCTCCTTTAGGTTCCTTGAACTCTGTGGGTGGTGTTATCACTGACGTTAACTCGTTTAACTATGTGTCTCCTCGCGCTTGGTTGGCTACCTCTCACTTCACCCTCGCCTTCTTCTTCCTGATTGGACACCTCTGGCACGCTGGACGCGCTCGCGCCGCCGCCGCCGGTTTCGAGAAAGGAATTGACCGCGAGACTGAACCCGCATTGGCAATGCCTGACCTCGACTAATTTCTGTTAGTTCGATGGCAGCGGCTCCCGTCTAGTTGGCGGGAGCCTTTTTGTTGTTAATTTGCATGAGTAGAAAACGGGTTTCTCCGAGAAACCCGTTTTCTGTGCGTTACTCAAGGGATTTAGTATCAGACGCGGCTAAAACACTCTCTAAAGCCGATAATAATCGTTGATTTTCTGCCGGTAAACGGACAGCGACCCGAAAATAATTGCTGCCCAATTCGGGGAAACTGAGACAATCGCGGATGAAAATTCGATGATATTTTAATAAAGCTTCCTGTAGGGGTAAACAGGAAGATTGAGATTGTACTAAGAGGAAGTTAGCGGCACTGGTTTGGGGCTGTAATTGCGGAAAATTAGCTAATCCTTGCCATAAATCCCCGCGGGATGCTGTTAACCAGTCCCAGGTTTGTTGTTGAAAATCCCTATCCTCAATTGCCGCGATAGCGGCAACCACAGCCAAGTTATTCACCGACCAAGGATCGCGCCATCTTTGCCATTGTAACAGGCGATCGGGATGGGCGAGGACGTATCCTAGACGTAAACCGGGGAGACTGTAAAATTTAGTTAGGGAACGCAAAATCACGAGATTGGGATATTCCGGCAACAGAGATATTAAACTCTCCTGTTGTGGCGGGGGTAAAAAATCCATAAAAGCTTCATCCACTACCACCAAACCAAATTGCGATAGATAGGGACGAATGGCCGCCACCGTCCAGAGTTTCCCCGTGGGATTGTGGGGATTATTAAGTAATAAGCCTTGTTTTTTGGGATTAACCGGTTTTAAACTGGTTAAATCTAGGGAATGTTGGCAGATTTTTCCCCCAAAACTTTTTAAAGCCCGTTCGTAATCGTTAAAAGCGGGTGTTAGTACATAAACACTATCAAATGAGGCCAATTCCCGGCCGGCCCAGGTTAATAACTCCGCCGCACCATTGCCGGGGAGAATCCAATCTGGCCCGATATCGTGCCATTGGCCGAGGGCAGAACGCAACTGCCAATACGCCGGGTCAGGATAACGAGTCAGACTGGTTAAATGGCTTTTAATAGCGGTTAGGGCGCTTTCTGGCGGACCGAGGGGGTTGATACTGGCAGAAAAATCGAGAATAGAGGAAACCGGACAGCCGGCAATTGCGGCCGCCCAGTCAAGATTACCACCATGTTTAGGTCTAGGCAAAAGACTTACAGCGAACGAAACTCAACAGTAATTATTCCTTATCCGGGGCTACTCTGTCTTTAAACAGTTTACCCGCTGAGAAAGCCGGGACGCGAGTGGCCGGAATCTCCATCTTATCGCCGGTTTTTGGGTTGCGTCCTTCCCTGGCCTGACGTTCCCGGGCCTCGAAGGAACCGAATCCTACTAGGGTTACTTTGTCCCCCTCAGAAACCGCTTCGATAATGGTTTCGATGGCGGCAGTGAGAACAGCATCTGCTTGTTTTTTGGTGACAGAGGCTTTGAGAGCGATTTGATCGATTAATTCACCTTTATTCATGCGCTAACTCCTTTTTTTGCGGTTTTTCTGAGTTTAGGGTGGTTGTCAGTAGTTTATTATGGTTCCCCTGTTGAGGACTCGCCAGGATCGAGATCACTAAATAATGCCTCAAATCCTCATTGGCTATATAT
>NZ_JADEXI010000283.1:0-5962 GCF_015207185.1 Microcystis sp. LEGE 08355
GTAGGGTGTAGGGTGTAGGGTTTTAGCGATTTTGAGGGGGTCAATTACCTAATTTTCAGGGAAAAAGTCCCGGAATTTTCCCCCCGATCACTCCCAGATCTGGTACTTTTTGGAAACCAAAAAGTCTAAAAGTTTTACCCAACAAGGTTTTTAGATTTTTTCGGCAACCCCTAAATAATCAGTTTTTAATAACCAGATTTAGTATAAAAATAATCTCCTGACTCCTGACTCCTGACTCCTGACTCCTGACTCCTGACGAATGTTACGATTGTTACAACATCTTGACATTAATTCTGATACCCTGACAATGTGTCAATCTGTGCAGTAATGGGGCAGAAACTCAAGTGGTATCGATCCATATTTCTATTGTTGAGGGCAACCCGCACTTGCGATCGCTATTAGCTTGGCATCTGCAACAGGCCGGTTATTTGGTTAACCAATCGGCAACCCTGCAAAGTGCGCGTCAAGCTTTCCTTCATCGTCAACCAACCTTAGCAATTATCGATTCCGACTTGCCGGACGGGGATGGAATCGAACTCTGCCGTTGGCTTTATCAACAAAAACAGTCTTTAATACTGATTCTCTCGGCCCGCAATAGCGAAAAAGACGTGGTCAATGGTTTAAAAGCCGGGGCCGACGACTACCTGAAAAAGCCCTTTGGAATGCAAGAATTTATGGCTAGGGTAGAAGTGTTAACTCGTCGTTTAGGCAGTAGGGCTGCTCCCCTACACTTGGATTATGGGCAATTAAAAATAGATTTAGCCCAACGACGGGTACAATTTCGCGGGGAGTATATCGAATTAACGCCCCAAGAATTTAGCCTACTCTACGTTTTAGCCCAAGCGGAGGGAACACCCCTATCAAGAGCCGATTTACTGCGTCGCGCTTGGCCCGAGGAAATTGATAATCCCCGGACAATTGATACTCATGTTCTCTCTCTGCGGAAAAAAATCGAAACCGATCCCAGACAACCTAATTTAATTCAAACCGTCCGCAACGTTGGCTATCGTTTCAATCTAGAAATGTTGGCCGAGATGACTTCAGCTTTAGAGGCTAATATTATTGCCCCCAGCAAAGGCAATCATAACGGTCATTCCATTAATAAAATTCCTGCTCACAATGTTAGTCGTTAATTCTGGCGTTGTCCGACTGATTAGCAGATTTCTGGCTGAAATCGTCTCCTAAGCACTGAATCGAAGTGAGGAGACGAAGGCCAAATTAAACCCTAGTCACCATTGACCGATCCACTTGTTGCTGAAATTCCGTCAATAAACGCCGGAATTCGTCGCCCTCAATGGTTTCCTGTTCAATCAGTATATCCACCAAGCGATCAATCGCCACACGATTGTCAAGGATAAGTTTTGTTGCTAAATCGTGGCATTGCTTGACAAGTTCCCGTACTTGTGCATCAATTTTCGCCATCATCGCGAAAGAATGGTCGGGATGATAACCAGCGCCAGCACCCCCCAGATAGGAATTGCCCTCCTCCTCTAGAGCAATTAATCCCAATTCCGACATTCCCAGACGCGTTACCATCTGTCGGGCCAGATAGGTAATTTTTTCAATATCACTACCAGCGCCGGTGGTCACTTCATCCTCGCCGAAGACACATTCCTCCGCCACCCGTCCCCCTAATAATCCCGCAATTCGGGCTAACAACTGGGAACGACTGGTTAAACCCTGTTCTTCATCGGGAGTGAACCAAGTTAACCCCTGCGCTTGCCCCCGGGGAATCAGGGTGACTTTTTCCACTTGATCGTGGCCGGGACAGAGAGTACCGACAATCGCATGGCCGACTTCATGATAGGCGATCAAACGCTTGGCTTTACTATCAACTAAAGCGCGCCCTTCCATACCGGCCACAATCCGATCGATCGCATCGTTGACCTCCTCCATGGTAATCGCCTCTTTCCGCCGTCTAGCAGTAAAAATCGCCGCTTCGTTGAGCATATTAGCCAAATCTGCCCCAGTAAAACCGGGGGTGCGACGGGCGATCGCCGCCAGAGCCACATCAGCAGCCACCTTTTTATCGCGAGAATGAACCTCTAAAATGGCCAAACGTCCCTTACAATCTGGATAATCCACCACTACCTGTCGGTCAAAACGACCCGGACGCAGCAGGGCCGAATCCAAAACATCAGGGCGGTTGGTGGCAGCAATGACGATAATGCCAGTATTTTCCTCAAAACCGTCCATTTCCGTCAATAATTGGTTCAGGGTTTGTTCCCGTTCATCATTACCTCCCCCATAACCGATCCCTCGTTGACGACCAACGGCATCAATTTCATCGATAAAAACCAAACAAGGGGCATTTTCCTGGGCTTTTCGGAACAAATCTCGCACTCGCGACGCACCAACCCCGACGAACATCTCCACGAATTCCGACCCAGAGATGCTGAAAAAAGGTACTCCTGCCTCTCCTGCGATCGCTTTAGCCAGTAAAGTTTTCCCCGTCCCCGGTGGACCAATTAACAGGACTCCTTTCGGGATTTTTGCGCCAATAGCCGTAAATTTTTCCGGTTGTTTGAGGAATGTCACCACTTCCTCTAGATCTTCCTTGGCCTCATCCACCCCCGCCACATGATTGAATTGTATGCCGGTTTTTGCCTCCATCTGAAACCGCGCCCTTGATTTACCGAAGTTCATCGCTTGACCGGAAGCATTAGCAGAACGACGGATAATAAACACCAATAATCCCAAGACGAGAATAATCACTAACAGGTTAGTGAGAACATTGATCAGGGCTGAATTGTCAGTGCTGGGGAGAATGCCGTACTCAATTTTTTTAGCATCGAGTCTCTTGATTAATTCGGGATTTTGGTCAAATAAATTGACTTCTTTCGGGGAATCCTTGTCCGTTTGACCGACGAGGGTAACTGCTGCCTGCTGCGAAGAAGGATTGATTTCCACCTTTTTTACCTTTCCTTGCTCGATTTTCTCTAACAATTCACCGTAGGTGAGGGTATTTTGGTTTTTTTGACTCCAAGCAGGACTGACATAGCCAAAGGTTTGCATAATCATCCAAGTGCTGACAATCCCTTTCCATACTGGCCGATGACCACGATTCTTAGCTGACTTGGCTCTAACTACGGTGAGCGGAGATTTTTGATCCATAATTGACTCTATATCTAGTTACCCTGTATTCATTGTGACAGATCGACTCGATCGTGACCACTGTTCTGTTTTCCCCCAAGCACGACCCTGAGGGCAAATAGTGATGACGGTTTTTTGCTATATTGTATTCAGCTAGGTAGTCTAACAACTGCCTATCCCAATCACTAACAGTTTAGGGAAGTGGGTTTCGCCCGCTTTTTTTATTGTCCAAATCATGACCCATCCGCTCATCCCCGACCTGCTGCACCTAGCCACCCCTATCGCTGAAAACTTGGGGCTAGAAGTGGTCGATATCGTTTTCCAAACCAATAAAAGGCCTCCCGTCCTGCGCGTCGATATTCGCAATCTTGCGGGAGATACTGGTTTAGAGGACTGTGAGCAGATGAGTCGGGCCTTGGAAACCGCCCTCGACAGTCAAGAAATCTTACCAGGGGCCTACGTTTTGGAAATATCTAGCCCCGGCATTTCTCGACAACTGAGCAGTGAGCGCGAATTTCAGTCTTTTAAAGGTTTTCCCGTCATCGTTACCGGCCAGGATAGCCAAGGAAAACCGCAAGAATGGCGCGGAAAACTGCAAGGTAGAGATGAGCAATCTATTTATCTTAACCAAAAAGGTCGCTCCCTGAGCATTGATCGCACTACCGTCATCAGCGTCCGTTTAGATGAGCAGCGCAGTAATCAGTAAACAGTGATCAGTAAACAGTAATCAGTAAACAGTAAACAGTAATCAGTAAACAGTAAACAGTAAACAGTAATCAGGGATAAGGATGAAGATAAATAACTAACTAACTGATTAACTTAAAACTTAAAACTTACATCTGATAACTTACATCTGATAACTTACATCTGATAACTTACATCTGATAACTGATACAAGGCTAATGGCTAAAAAACTAATAACTCAAAAGTAAGGAGAAAAAATAATTATGGCTACTGTTAATTTGCCTGGTTTAAAAATAATGCTCGAAGAAATTAGCCAACGACATAATCTGCCCAAAAATGCCGTACAGGAAGCCTTGCGTGAAGCACTTCTCAAGGGTTATGAACGTTATCGACGCGCCCAAAGTTTAGAAAAAGCCGCTCAATTCCATGAAGATTATTTCAATAACTTTGATGTGGAATTAGACGTAGAAGAAGAAGGGTTTCGCATCCTTTCGACTAAAACTATTGTGGAAGAAGTGACCAATCCCGACCATCACATCGGTCTCAAAGAAGTGCAAGAAGTGGCCGACGAGGCCCAATTAGGGGATGAAGTAGTTCTTGATGTTACCCCCGACCAAAGAGAATTTGGTCGCATGGCGGCGATTCAAACTAAACAGGTTTTACTGCAAAAACTGCGGGATAACCAACGCAAAATGATTCAAGAGGAGTTCCAAGATCTGGAAGGAACGGTTTTACAGGCCCGGGTCGTCCGTTTTGAAAGACAGGCCGCTATTGTCATGGTACAAAGTACCTACGGTCAACCAGAAGTGGAAGCAGAACTACCCAAACGGGAACAGCTGCCCAACGATAACTATCGCGCTAACGCCACCTTTAAAGTTCTGCTCAAAAAAGTCCTAGAAGGTTCTCACCGCGGCCCGCAATTAATCGTTTCCAGAGCGGCGGCGGGTTTGGTAGTATATCTGTTCGCCAACGAAGTTCCCGAAATCGAAGAGGAAATCGTGCGTATTGTCGCCGTCGCCCGGGAAGCCAATCCCCCCTCCCGTCACGTTGGTTCACGGACAAAAATCGCCGTCGATACCTTAGAGAGAGACGTGGATCCGGTTGGGGCTTGTATTGGGGCTAGAGGTTCCCGGATTCAAGCCGTGGTTAACGAATTGCGGGGGGAAAAAATCGACGTGATTCGCTGGTCTCCAGATCCCGCCACCTACATCGCCAATGCCCTTAGTCCCGCCCGTATCGACCAAGTTTTGTTCACTAATGCCGAAGAAAGACAAGCATTGGTACTGGTGGCACAGGATCAATTGAGTTTAGCGATTGGCAAAGAAGGGCAGAACGTGCGTCTAGCCGCCCGTCTGACGGGCTGGAAAATCGATATTAAGGATATAGTCCTCTATAAAGGAGAACAAGAAGTAAAAACCGATGAAAACGACCCAGAAGCGCAGGATTTAGACCAAGAATGAACCCCTTCGTCAATTATCGACGCTGTATTAGCTGCCGTCTCTTCGCCCCGAAAGAATCCTTTTGGCGAATTGTCCGACTACACCCGTCCGGACAGATACAATTAGATCAAGGCATGGGAAGATCAGCCTATATCTGTCCACAGCCCAACTGCCTGCAACTGGCCCGGCAAAAAAATCGTCTCGGACGGGCCCTAAAAGCCAATATTCCCGAAACGCTCTATGAATCCTTGCAAGAGCGCCTCGGGACTGCCAAGCAAGGTCGTTCAAATCAGGATTAAAATTGACGATCATAGCCACAAAATCGTTAGCATGGAAAGGGGGCAGTCCTGACAGGATCAAAAAATCAGCCAACTTATAGGATCACTAACACTTTAGCCGGGGGATAATGGATGAGTAACGCGAAAGTCAGAATTTACGATTTATCAAAAGAATTGAATCTAGACAACAAAGACATTTTGGACATCTGTGACCAGTTGAACATCGAGTACAAGAGCCACAGTAGCACGATCAGCGAAGAGGATGCCCAACGCATCAAAGCAGTCGCTGCGAAGGGATTGGTCTCGAGTACCAGTAAAAATAGCACGGGTCAGCGAGAATCGGCTAGTCCTGCCGAAGAAAAAAAACAAAAGATTTTAGCCCTGCATAAACACAACCGCCCCGAAACTGGCGAAGAAGGGGAAATCTATCCCGGGCCTGCCGGGTCCTCAGCTAAACCGACTTTAATC
>NZ_JADEXI010000284.1:0-5932 GCF_015207185.1 Microcystis sp. LEGE 08355
GTGGCAGGAATATAACCAGATAAAATCCTCATAGTCGTGGTTTTTCCGGCTCCATTTGGTCCCAAAAAACCGAGAATTTCTCCTTTTTCTACGGTAAAATCCACGTCACTAATTGCCGTGGTAGAACCATAAATTTTACTCAGATGTTCGACTTCAATCATAAGCTTTATCAGTTATCAGTTATCAGTTACCAGTTATCAGATGGGAGTTTTCAGTCAATAGTGTTAAGTAACAAGTTTGGGGCTTTCTTTTCACTCGACGGAATCTAAAACCTAATTTGTTAAGCTAGAAGATTTGATGGACTTAGTTTCTAACCTTCTTTTTGGGTAGGAGAATTGCCAGATTCTTTCTTTTGCCTTTTGCCTGCTGCTCACTGATAACTGATTTTTCCCAGACTATGATCCTGATTAATTTCTACCACTAGCTCTGCTTGTTTGAGCAGGGGTGGGAGAAATAATTGCGGATGTAAACTTTTCCAAAAATACTTGACAAATTCCTCAATTTCTGATGGGGTCATACCTCCTTTTGTTTCGGCCGCCTGTCGCCATTGTAAACTGTAATGGTAGTCAAGGGGATAAAGAATCAGTAAGCGATCAATTTTTGACCAGAGGGGTAGATATTCTCGCAATCTTTGATTATTATCCCTGGCAAATTGTCGGTCTTCTTCGCTATTAATCGGATCGGGGGCATGATCAAAGACTGTTTCTTCTATTGGATTCATGCCCACAAACCAACCCTCGAAAAAAAGAATATCAACTCGTTCCACTTGTTCCGGTGCAATTCTATCTCCTTGTCCTCGATGCAGTGACTTGTCAAAACGCGGGATTAAAATCGGACTTTCTTGCTGACAAACCTGTTCTAAAACTTTAATTCCTAATTCTATATCATGAGTACCCGGTGGACCACGCCAGCGTAATCTTTCATCCTTTTGACGCAATTTTATTCGCTCATTATAGGTCTTATAAATATCATCTAAAGAGAGATTATTTACTTTTAAATCAAAATAGGCTAAAATAATCGACATTATGGATGTTAAGGTGGTCTTTCCCGTGCCTTGGGGAGCCAAAATGCCTTGAATCAACGGTTTTGCGTGGCTGCGTAGCTCTAGCGCCCAGGGAATCCAGAAGCGCCAACAGCTGATCAAAATCTGATTTGGCTGATTTATCCCTAACTCCTGACATTTTTGCCAGACTCGCGGCCAGAGAATCGTTAATAGTTCCGCCCTTTCCTGTAGGATGAGAGGGTTAGTCTCATTAAAATTTAAGGATTCGATCTCTAGTAATTCTTCTAGATCCGCCTCAGTTAAGGGATTTTTGTCGATTAATCCCTGTAAAATCGTCAAAATCTTCATAGCTGTTATCAGAATTAGCAAAAAACTGTCCCAGTGATTCAGGAGTAATTCTCCCGTGTTAGCCACCCATACCGGCAGACTAATCCCGCTCAAGATTTTTTTTGAGAGTGTTTTTTAGGGTTATTTGCCCAAAAATGAAGGGTTTGCAGGCAGGCACGGATTCCCATTATATATATAAGTATATGTCAAGTCCCGTTTTCAGTCAAGAGGTTTGGTCAAAAATCTCTAGCTTTGTCTCCAGTTTCCCAATCGGTTAGACTAAGAATTATTCACATTACTTAACAAAACAGCCGATGAATACAGCTGCTCTGACGATAAAGCAAAATTGGCAATGGCAAGGACATTCGATACACTATGTGCAAGCGGGTACTAGAGTCACGGGAAAACCCCCTTTACTATTAGTCCACGGTTTTGGTGCTTCCACCGACCATTGGCGAAAAAATGTGCAAGGTTTAGCCTCAGAATGGGAGGTATGGGCGATCGATCTGTTAGGATTCGGTAGATCAGCTAAACCGGATATTGTCTATAGTGGCAGTCTTTGGCAGCAACAATTAAACGATTTTATCAAGGAAGTTGTGGGCCAACCGACGGTTTTAGCGGGTAATTCTCTGGGGGGTTACGCTTCTCTCTGTGTGGCTGCTAATCATTCCGAGAATGTTCGGGGATTAATTCTCCTCAATAGTGCCGGTCCCTTTAGCGATACAGAAAGCAATCGTCAGCCTAATTTAGCACAAAAACTACTGCGATCGATCTTGCTGCAACCTTGGGCCAGTTATCTCTTATTTCTCTATACCCGTCAACCCAAAAATATCCGCAAAACCCTAGAGAAAGTATATCTCGATCGCAGTGCCATTACTGAGCAGTTAATAGAAGATATCCGTCGTCCTTCCCTGGATGCGGGAGCAGCCAAAGTTTTTGCTTCTGTGTTTAAATCTCCCCGGGGGGAAAATGTGGATATTCTCCTGCAAAAGTTAAGTTGTCCCCTGTTGATGTTATGGGGTGAAGGGGACCCTTGGATGAATCCTAGGGAACGCGGGGCCAAATTCCGTCAATACTATCCTTCTCTCACAGAATATTATCTAACTGCCGGTCATTGTCCCCACGATGAAATTCCCACAGAGGTTAACCGGTTGATTAGTGATTGGGTGAAAAGCTTATAGGTAGTTAGCGACCGGTTATCAGGTTTTTATTTTCTTGACGCTTATTTGACCTGAAAAAAGAGGGTTCGCAGGCAGGCACGGATTCCCATTCTATATATAAGTATCTGTCAAGTGCGGGGATTTGTCAAGAATTTTATGGGAAGAAATCTGCTGGAATTTTAGGGGAGAAAATCGGAATCGAGGATTTGTTCGGGACTATAGGGGCAGCTTTCGGCAAAGATAGCGGCCGGTAATTGGCTTTTTTGTCGGACTCGCTTCACTGCTTTGGGGTAAATAACGGCGATTCTGGTTAAAAAATAGTTATAAAGGGTTTTCGACTCCAATAAAAGTTCTAATTCCACCCGAAAGTTACCGATTTCGTCCTGCCATTCCCGCGCACATCTTTCTCGTTCCTCCGGCCAGTATTGGTAGAGGAGCAGATGAATGAGCAATTGTAGGAGATAACTATCTACTTTATGTCTCTGTTCGTTCCCCAATGCTTCGATTTCTTCTTCGAGATGTTCCCAATCTAATACATCTGTCTGTCTTTGTCGCAGTTGTTTGGCCGTTTCTTCTAACCAAGCAGGATAGTCTTGTTCGTATAAGTCTTTAGTTGTCATAACCTATCCTCTTTAGCACTGGTCAGGTATTAGGTTTTTATTTTTTTGAAGCTTATCTAACCTAAAAAAAGAGGGTTTGCAGGCAGGCACGGATTCCCATTCTATATATAAGTATCTGTCAAGTGCGGGGATTTGTCAAGGGTTTTTTTATTGAGATTTTGTTAATCATCTCGAATACCGTGCATCATGGATTAGTAAACGCTCCGAAAGATTGGCAATATTCCAGTTTTCACCGTTAGGTTGAAGAAGGAATTTATGATCAGATGTGGGGAGCTTCAGAAAAGCTGATCTTTGATAGTGATATTGGTATGGAATAAAATGTAGAAGTGAAACCCAAAAAATTAAGGTAAGAAATAAAGGCAATGTTGGGTTTTGTCACCTCAACCCAACCTACAAGATCAGTGATCGCACTCCTCATCCAAATCGCCATTCCCAAAAAATTGCTCCTCCCAAAAACCATCGCCCCTCCCCATCATCAAAAAATGATTGCACTACAAGATCAGCTACAAGCTCGGCGATCGCATTAATAAAAATCCAAAAAATCAGATAATTACGGTGAATAACAATCAATTTAGTGCGTTACTACAAGAGCGATCGCACTTATTGACCTCGCCCTGGCTTACAGTCGGCAAAACTTAATGCCTCTGTGTCTAGAAAACTGGCGATCGCCATCTCAAGGATTGCTTCAACGGGATAATCAATTTCAGTAGCGCGAGCAATCAGGGCATCCTGAATCCAGTCTGGTAAGCACTTTAAAATATTTTCCGCATCCGCAGACGAGATTTGCTCCGAAAGTTTCACTTGCATGGGTTAGGACTCCATAGGAATTTGAACATTATACGGTGGCTCAGTTGCCCTTCAAATGATCGCCTCTGGTTCTAATAGTAGCGCAGGGTTTTTTGAGTAAGGTATTGTCTGCACCGCAATTCGTACCAGCTATTCTCATTTTGAAACGATTTTGCGTTGTTTCAGCGATCTAGAGATTCGTTAAGAATTATTAACCCCTCTAGGTGCAAGGGTTTTAATGTCATGAAACCTTAAAATGAGAATTGCTATATTTTGAGAAGAGGCCGTTCTCTCAGCAAAAAAATAGATTAAAATGAGTGTGTCAGCCTGATTAACAAGATGAGTTATGCCAACACCGACTATCATCGAAACAGATTTGCGCGAAGTTCTAGCAGAAATGAATCAGAAGCTAGATACAATTTCTAAAGATGTGAATCAAGTACAGATTCGATTGGCTACTGTAGAAACCAAAGTTGATAATGTAGAGAAACGATTGGATTCAATGGATAAGCGATTCGATAAAATGGAATTACAGATAGAAAAGGTAGACAGCAATCAGGGCAAGCAGGTTTGGGCTTTGATTGGGATTTTGTTTACGGCGGTAGTGGCAACGTCTATCCGTTTTGTTTTAACAGCTTTACCCTAGATTTCAAAAGAAAACCTGATCGCGTTTTTAAGATTTAATCAACAAGAAAACAGCGATCACCGTTATCTCAAGTCATCTTCGGTCAGATCAGCATCTTTCAAAATACTCTTAAGAGTACCAATTGGTAAATCTTTATTGCCATGAACAGGAACGGATAAAATAACTTTCATTCCCTGTTTTGTATAAATATGATGACTACTACTAATGCGTTTTAACTGCTAACCATAACGTTCAATAATTTTACAAAGGGCTTGGCCAGAAATAGATTTCATAATGATAATTCGACTAGCTCTTTTTCTGCTTCAATTTCTGTTTCTTGACTTGCAACTTCAAGCCATCCTTGAACTGCATCTTGCAACATTTCTAATAATTGTTCGTAGCTTTCTCCCCAGGTATGACAGCCTGGCAATGCCGGTACGGAACCGCACCAAATACCATCTTCTTGCCAGATTAGAGCTTTAATTTTCATGTTATTTTCAAAATATTTGCCTGATTTTACTATGATAATAGAAAAATACGATATGTGATCGCCCCTCCTCCTCATCAAAAAGCGATCGCCCTTTGCCTTCCTATCCCAAGCGGCAGCTTTAAAGTTTAACCAACAAGATGACAGCGAATAACAATCAATTTGGTGTGTTACATTTATAATATAGATATTTCAAGTAAAAATCATTTCACCAACAGATCATGCTTAATTCTATTAACGCATTATTTGACGGAAAGGTCTTTCATCCAGAGCAACCCGTTACATTGAAGGCTAATACTCGTGTCCGCATTATTGTTGATAACTTATCGGATGAAAATAATGAACTCACTTCTTTTTTAGAGACAGCAGAATCATTACAACTAGACGGACCCTCTGATTGGTCAGAAAATCTAGATAAATATTTATATGGCGAAGAAAAAGAGCATGAACCCTGAGAAATTTCTCGATACAAGTTATGCGATCGCTTTATCTTCATCTACGGACGATTATCATCATAAAGCACTTGCCATTGCCCAACAATTAAAAGCTTCAAAAACCCCTTTAGTTACAACCAGAGCCATTATTTTAGAGATTGGCAATGCTTTATCTAAACAAAAATATCGCTCTAAGTCAATTAAATTATTGTCCTCATTAGAAAAGGACAGAACAGTGACAGTTATTCCCTTATCGGAAATTCTTTATCAAAAAGCTTTTCAACTATATTGTCAAAGAAACGATAAAAATTGGGGAATTGTTGACTGTATTTCTTTTATTGTAATGGAAGAGCGTAGAATAACGGAAGCATTAACAACGGATATTCATTTTCAGCAAGCTGGTTTTCGAGCTTTGTTGAGAGATTAATCTCAGGGCAGGCGATCGCCCCTTCTCCTCCCCAAAAAGCAATCGCCCCTCCCCATCTGTCTC
>NZ_JADEXI010000285.1:0-5930 GCF_015207185.1 Microcystis sp. LEGE 08355
TGTGTATAAGAGACAGTCCCCAGCGAGTGGTTAAACTATCCACTGCACGACTGGTATTTGCCACTGTTTTCTCTAGCTGTGCTAAACGGCGATCGGCTTCGGCCTTGGCTTCGGCCGCCCGGCGATCAGCTTCGGCCGCCCGGCGATCGTATTCTTGGCGTGATTGTTCAAACTTTTCGTTAGTTTTCTCGAAAAGTTTATAGATATCTTCGATGGTAATCGGTTGAGACATAGTTATTTACTTTAATCCCCCTTATTTTACTTATTACTATAATTGTACTACCAAATTACCAGTCATTTTTGGGACAGGTGTTAATTCACTGAAACATTCATCTTCGCTCTCCTGTACGCTTAGGCGGGAGCCCGCAGGGAGCGGCGTAGCGGTGCGCCCCTTCAACCGAATCGCCCGAACTCCTATTTTTCCAAGCCTCTCAGGGCAATGCCTTCAGCCAATTCTTAAAAAAGTATTAAGAAAACGGGAAGGGGTCAAAAAAAATAAGGAATTTTCGGATATCACCTTTTCCGTAAACTCCCCTATATTGACGACTGTTTATCTTTATTCCTTTCTGTGAGGAGTTTAAACCTATGACATTATCAACACTTATCAAAAAATCGATCGGTGGTGGGGTCGCCCTTATCGGTCTATCTTTACTCGCTCCTGTATCTGGTGCGAGCGCCGCTACTTTTGGCTTTTCTTTCTCGAATGTGGATGGCCCGGTTAGTGGTACAGTTTCTGGGACAATAGAGTTGCCGGACGCGGCACTAACCACGGATGGGATATACGCGGCTACCGCTCTTTCCGTCACCTCCGCTCCTGCCGCTTTAGGATACACGCTACCGGTTATTGGTACATTCCCATCACTGGGTCCTAATGCTTTTAATGTTGTGGGTGGTAATATCATTCTGTCTGGTACTCAATTCGCTCGTAGTCAATTTGTTGTAACGGGTTCTCCAAATGCAAATGCATTTGGATTAAATTCTCCTCTCGGAACTCTATTCGGTACAAACGGGGTTGCTGATGCTTCAAGTGGAGTTTTAGACTCAAATAATTCAACACTGACATTTACTCGCGCTACTTCCGTTCCCGAACCGGGTACTATCTTAGGTTTAGTAACAGTGGGTGCTTTAGGGGCATTAGCTCGCAAGCGCAAGGGATAAAAGGATTTTCCGCCGCTAAAAATTCCGTAACCCCTTGACAATTTACCCGACTAGGGAGACGAAATTATTTTTACTCCCTAGTCTCTTTCCCAAAAAATAAACATGAAACATTTTCCGCTTATTTCCCCTCGAAACGTTTTAGCTTCCGTAGCGATCGCTTTATCCCTTGGTTTGGGTTTAACCGCCCCTCTACAAGCGCAGTTAAGCGGTAGAGTGAACTTTGAACGGGGCAGTGATATGGCCGCCCTCAACGGGACAATTACAGGGCGTGAATACCGAGATTTTGTCTTAAGAGCGAGAAAAGGTCAAACCCTGATGGTTTCTCTTGCTGATGATGGGACAGGCAACCCAGAAGACAAGCATAGTGTATTTTTTAATATCCTGCCGCCGGGTAGTAATAATGTAGCGATTTATAACAGTTCTGCCCAAGGACCCAACGCCATGGCTAAAATTAAACTCCCCAAAGATGGCGACTATACCATTCGTGTCTATCTCATGGGAGAAGCGAAAGACGGCAATCATACCGTTCCTTTCACCTTCTCGGTAACGATTAGGTAGTTATCGAAAAATCTTGAACGCATCCTAGAGATTATCGCCCCTCTTACTCTGTAAGAAAATCAATCATGTTCGAGTCTATAAAATTCAGCGCCATCGCCACCGGAATCGCCCTCGTCGCTACTTTACCAGTTTATGCCGCGAATACTGCTACCATGTTGTCGGCCTGCAAATCTCGCGCCGCTAATGCTTATAAAACCTCGCCGGGTAATATCGTTGTCAAATACGAAGGACAACGCACCGACGGCACTCACGCAGTGAATGGCACTTACGAGACGGATAAAATGGTCAATACCTTCCAATGTTCCTTTAACCGCAACGGCAACCAGATCGTCAAATTTATCAAAAACCTACCCTATTCCAAAGTGGACGAAGGCGCTATGTAATAACACGCTCACTTAGTCTTCATTGGAGGAGATCAAAAAAGCATGAAACCCGTTTATGTGTTGTTAATTGCTATTACTACGGGTGTTATCGGTGCGGGTATCGGATTGTTTCTAGGAGGGAAATTCTTGGGAACCCTCGGATTCACAGGTGGTGTAACCTACGGTGTTTGTGTCGCCACGGAAACGGGAAAACAAGCGGGTTTACTAACCCAATCGGAAACCGATCAACTCTTAAAACAAATTAAAGCAAGAGCGGGTTCAGATTTTAATTTGAAACCAGAACAAATCGAAGAATTCGCCAAAATCAACTGTCAAGACACCCTAGAAAAAGCGAAATCGGCCCGTTCGGAAAAAAACTAGACGGACGTTATAGTACAATTGTCAACAAATCTAGCGATCGCTGTAAAACATCTAATTAACTTGGGAAAAAACTTAAATCATGCGTAAACTCTTTTCCGCTTTTTTACTGGCCACCTTAATCACCACCCCGGTTATTCTGCCTTCCCCCGCTTTCAGCGAAATCCGTAAAGAACGAGTGCAATTCAAAGCCGGAACCGAAGGAACCACTATTCAAGGCAAAATCAAGGGAGAACAAGTCGTTCAATACCTAATTCGCGCCAATGCTGGACAAAATATGTCGGTTAGCCTCTTGAGTGATAACGGGGGCGCTTCTTTCAATATTTTCGCACCGGGAAAAGTCCCGGGCAAAGACGCGGCGATGGTTATCGGGAACAATGTCGGTAATGCCCACGAGGGAATCCTACCGGCGGACGGCGATTATACGATCCAAGTGGGTTTGACTCGCAACTCGGCCCGGAATAATGAAGTGGCTAATTATCGCCTAAAAATCTTTATTTCCAATAATTACAACCAAAGCGATGCCAAAGTACCGGGGACAAATTACCATGCTACGGGTAATGTTACCTGTTCGATGGGCGATGGAAAACCGGCGGGATCTTGTCCCTTTGGTGTCACTCGTCGGGGCAACGGTAGCGCGGATGTCACTGTTACCAAACCCGATGGTCGCAAGCGTATCATTTTCTTTGAAAAGGGAAAAGCGATCGGTGCAGATACCAGTCAGGCAGCTCCTGGAGCGTTTAGCGCCTCGAAACAAGACGATATCTATATTATTCGCATCGGCAAGGAACGCTACGAGATTTTTGAAGCGATCATCTTTGGGGGTTAGGTGCTGCTTCTCGTAAGCGCCAAGCATAAAATCCCCATTGAGGATAGTTTTGAGTATATCTTGGTCTTTAGGAGGGGTTTTACCCCTCCTTTGGTTATTTTTGGGGATAGGGGTTTAATTTTGTTAAAATACAGGTCAGGCTTGACCTGTATTTGAATTGAAAATGTATGATTCCACCTGTAAATTTATCGCCCTTGAATATTCCAGAGACTTAGCCACTTGGTTACTAGGAAAACCCTTAGACTTAACGGAAATTAAACCCTCAGAATTATCCCTAGAACCGATTAGAGCCGATACGTTAATCTTTTTGGAGTCAGAAGAATTAATCTTACATATCGAGTTCCAAACTGACCCTAAAGAAGACATTCCCTATAGAATGCTCGATTATGCCACCAGACTCTATCGATGCTATCCCCATAAACCCATCCATCAAGTGGTGATTTATCTGAGGAAAAGTAACTCCCCCAAAGTCCGACAAAATGATTACAAACAAGGGAAAACCTATCATCAATTTGAAGTGATTAGACTCTGGGAACAACCCTCAGAAACCTTATTACAAGCGCCAGGGCTATTTCCCTTCGCTATACTCGCTCAAGCTGAGAAACCAGAAAACTTACTGGGGCAAATTGCCCAAGAAATCGAGCAAATCAGCGATAGTCGAGAACAAAGCAATCTGGCCGCATCTACCGCCATCCTAGCTGGGTTAGTATTAAATAAAGACATCATTCAACGATTATTGAGGAAGGACATCATGAAAGAATCTGTTATCTATCAAGAAATCTGGTCGGAAGGTTTACAAGAGGGAGAAGCTAACCTCGTTTTACGTCAATTAAATCGCCGTATAGGTGGCATTTCACCGGAATTATCCCCGAAGATACGCAGTCTTTCCCTAGAACAGTTAGAAAACTTAGGCGAAGCTTTGTTAGATTTTCAGTCACTACAAGATTTAGAACAATGGCTAGAAAATTGCCAAATAAATTAAGTACAAGAGAACTAATTCTCCAGTCCATGCTCTCAGCACAGGGTAGCTGCAAGCATTTGGCTATCCTTTTCTTGAGCTTGTGATACACTAACCAGAAATCTATCAATTTTCTCCCTGTGAGGAGAATAACCCGGTAATACCAGCAGAACTTATCAAAAACTTCGTTGGGGAAGGTGTCACTTATAAATTTTTCTCTCTTAACCGCTGTATCTGGTGTAAGCGCGGTGGTCAGTGGTAAAATTAAGTGTCTATTGAAGCGATCGTTTTTGGGAATTAATCGGGATTATATCGGGTATTGAGTGATGTCAGAGGTGGAGAATTCTAATCTTGTTTTCTATAACTTTCAAAGTTCTGAGGAATTGGAGGCAGTGGTAGATCCAAAACAAGAATTCCGGGTGATGCAGTTAGCCGAGGGGCCGATGCGCTTGGATATCTGGCAGTTACAGTTAGATAGAGCGATTTTTGAATTTAGATATCTCCATGCTCCTCTTCGCGTCCGCGGAAATAAAAAAAACAAGAATTTAGTCTTTGAATTTATTCTCTCTCCCGTTCTCGGCCCCTATATTTCTCATGGGTTCGAGATAACACGAGATACCCTCTACGGTTTTGATAACGATCGCAGTATCGATTTAGTTCTCCCAGCTAACCTGCTTATGGGAACGTTAATTATTAACCGAGAAATCTTCGAGGATTGTTTACAAGTTATGGAACGAAGTGATCTTGATGATCACTTTTTAGCAAATAATTATATCCAGAGTATGGGTAGCTTTAGTTCGGTGCAGGATTATCTAAGAGAATTATATGGTTTAGTGCGACGACAGGACAGATTCCTCGAACAACCTCAAATTAGCCGGTTGATCCTAGAAGATTATCTACCTTTACTGATAGAAAGCGTACCCCATAAGCGGGGCAAATACCGAAATCCAGAGCGATTTTTTCGACAATGGCAACTGGCACAAAAAGCGGAAGAATATATGTTGGCTCATCTCGATCGACCGATCACCTTAAAAGACCTTTGCGAGATTCTTCGTAGCAGTAAAACTCCCCTTAACTACGCCTTTCAAGAGGTTTTTACGATGAGTCCAATGACCTATCTCAAACTATTGCGACTTCACGCCGTTCACAGGGCGCTAAAAGTCGCTGAACCCACCACAAAAATCTCAGACGTGGCGCGCCAATTTGGCTTTTGGCACTTGGGAAGATTTAGCCAATACTATCGGCAACTATTCGGACAACTTCCCTCGGAGACGATCGCGCGATGACCTCCTCCTTTTCTCGTTTCCGGTTGAATAAACCCATCGCGGGCTGGATTCTCTACGATATCGCCAGTTCTGGCTATATTATGATGATTCCGGGCGTTACCTACGCGGTTTTTTTCCGCCAGATCGTCTGTGGAGGCGCGGCGGTCTGCGATGGAAAATGGGCATTCTGGGTTTCTCTCTCGCTGATTGTCGCGGGGGGATTAGCTCCCTTGTTAGGGGCGATCGCCGATATAGGTGCCTTGCGCCATCGGTTGTTCGTAGTGACGACGTTACTCTGTGGGGGAGCAACCCTGGCTTTAGGCACTGTCCAACCGGGGGCGATCGTCTGGGGTGGAATCGTCTTTTTGTTAGCCCAAACTGGCTATCTGCTGGCTACCAGTCTTTACGATGCCTATTTACCC
>NZ_JADEXI010000286.1:0-5902 GCF_015207185.1 Microcystis sp. LEGE 08355
TCTGTCGGATTCTCTGAGGTTTCATAAATCTTTCTAAATTCTTCCTTTAACTCGTGCATCTTTTTCAAATTTGGGAAATTTTCTTTGATAGCTTCTAGTTTGATTTTTTGAGTTTCCGTTAAATCTTTTTCATTTTTTAACAGGCTATATTTACTTCGCTTTAAAACTTCTAGCTTCGCTTCTTTTTCCGCTTTCTGTTTTTTATTTTTCTGCGCTTCTACGGCTCTTTTTTCTGCTTTTCTTTGTTCGTCTAACTCTTGATTAATTTGTTTCATTACATGGAATCTATCGGCGACTACCTCGGCCGATGGCATCAATTCTTTCACCAGATTTTTATAGGGCAACCAAAGGTCTATGCTCACTTCTTCAATTGGCTCTAACACCTCTTTTCCCCACCCTGTAAGCGTTTTCCTCAATTCTTCTTGTGTTCGCTTCTCTAGAATAGCTATTAGTTTTCCCGTATCTAAATTTACTAAAACCGCACAGTAATTTTTTTGTCCTTTGACTAAAGCGATTTCGTCAATTCCTAGTCTTTTTAATTCCGATAAATCTGGCTCTGTCATTTCTTCGGCGATGTCCTCTAGCATTCTTTGAATCTCTTCTTCAGTTACGTCATTTCTTCGACTAACATTTAAAATATCTCCTGATTTTAATTGTTCGAGTATATTCTCGGCTAGTCTTTTCGTATAGGTTCGTTTCTTGGCGACAAAATCTAACTCTTCGCTAAAGGGTTTCTGACAATTATTGCACTTAAATTGACGACGATTAACCTGTAGGTACACTGGTTGACCTGAGATTGGTAAATCTTTGACTAAATGTCGATGATTTTGGTGGAGTTTATCGCTCTCTAACCCACAACGAGGACAGGTGGCTTTTTGATTTTTCGATTCGATTCGGCAAACTATACCGATATTTTCTAGGTGTAGATAGCCTTGAATACAGGTTCCTTTTAGGTTCAAAAATTTGTCAAGTATCATAAGTAAAATAATCTCGTTTTTGGCTATTATATCAAATCTTAACTCAATTGTCTATCTTTTGGTATTAACCTGTTTGTGCCTTAAGTCCTTCCCTGTCTCGTTTTTGGCTATTATATCAAATCTTAACTCAATTGTCTATCTTTTGGTATTAACCTGTTTGTGCCTTAAGTCCTTCCCTGTATGGATTTCAGCTACTTTTGAGCGTAGGCGCTCTCATCGAATTTTATTTTAAGTTAATTATTTGCATAACAATTCCCGAAGAGCCGTTTTTTACCGGTCGAACCAGCGATCGATACTGCTCCAAATGCAGTTGTTAGGGATATGGGCAGCGATCGCTGTCCGGTTAGTGGATATGTTCGGCAATGATGCCAGTGCCACGGTTAAGGTGAGGTGGTAAATAGAAGTCGGTACAAATTTCATGAATAGCCGTACTCTTGAAGCATATCCAAAATTTCTGGGTCGTTCTCGTGTTGAAGAATTTGATTTACATCAAATAGCTTTATTAAACCAGATGTAATAAGTTCTTGAATCGCATTGAAGCGCCAACTATCGTCAGGATGATCTTGCGCGACAAACCACAGAAAATTGCCGACTTCTAAGGGGTGTTTATTGATTGCATATTGAACTAAAGACATCCATTCATCAAATGGTATGTTTTCAATAGCTTCGAGTACATTACTTGGTGATTCATTCTTCTGTAGCCGATATAGCCCCGCTGCAATTTGTGGGTGGAAAGCCCAATCTAAAGGAAATATATGCCGCGCAACCGAGAGCCATTGGGCTTCCAATGCTTCTTCGATGGTCATTATTCTAACGTCAGTTCGGGATAAGGGAGGAAAGAAAAGGCGGGGGCTAGTAAGCTGAAAAATATATAAACTCAGCACCCCCAACCCATCTATGTCTAGTCTAGAAGCTCTTTTCTGTCCTGTGGATGACGGATGCCGTGTATTTGAACCTAAATTAGAACAGACAAGGCTTTCAGCCGATAATAAAGCTCGTAAACGTGGCAAAATCTTGACTTTAAGCGAAATTATGACCATCCTGATCGCTTTCCATCAAAACCACTACCGTAATTTTAAACATTTCTACCTCGATCATGTTTGTGTCTACTGGCGACAAGAGTTCCCTCAACTGCCTAGCTATCAACGTTTTATCGAATGGATACCCTCGACTCTCATCCCCTTATG
This sequence comes from Microcystis sp. LEGE 08355, assembly GCF_015207185.1. NCBI lineage: Bacteria > Bacillati > Cyanobacteriota > Cyanophyceae > Chroococcales > Microcystaceae > Microcystis > Microcystis sp. LEGE 08355. The sequence continues at coordinate 2,165 of NZ_JADEXI010000286.1, forward strand.
CGTTTACTTGAAGCATTGTTTTGGTCGTTGCACGGGGATTAGCTTTGTCGATGCCACCAAAATTCAGGTCTGCCATAATCGCCGCATCAGTAGTCATCGGGTGTTTGACAATTTAGCCGCACGGGGAAAAACCTCTGTGGACTGGTTTTTTGGCTTTAAACTGCATTTAGTGGTGAACGAGGAAGGAGAATTGCTCAACGTTCACCTTACCCCCGGCAATGTGGACGACCGCAAACCCGTGAACAAATTGCTACAATCCTTGTTTGGCAAAGTTTTTGCTGACCGAGGTTATGTCTCTCAATCCCTGGGGGAGGAACTGCTCAAAGATTTTGGTATTGAGTTTTTTGCTAAACCCAAGCGGAACATGAAAAATCGCTTAATCCGCCTTTATGACAAGCTTTTATCCCGTAAGCGTTCTATTGTCGAGACTATTATTGACCAACTCAAGAACATCTCTGGGGTTGAACATTCCCGCCACCGCAGCCCTGTTAATTTTTGCGTTAATCTTCTCTGTGGTTTGATTGCTTACTGTCACCAGCCGAAAAAACCCTCCTTGAAGATGGAATGGGCTTTACCCCCCGCTGCTTAACCCGAACTGGGGTTGAATACAGTGGAATGTACGATTAGGGAGGGAAGTTATCGTTTTTCTAAGATAACTCGACCGACCCAACTGCAGCAAAAAGCGTTAGATTTATTGGGAGTTTCCCTGATTTGTACCCAGTAACGGGGTGCTGGAAATTCTCTTAATCCCTTCTACAGCACAGGTTATGGCTTTTTGTCAACGGGGAAGTCCAGTTATTGAAGCAACATAAAGAAACAGGAGATATCCGTCCTCGTCCACAAGGGGGAAGTCCGCCAACCAAGTTAAATAGTGAACAACTGATAATTTTAATAGAAATCATCGAAGCTAACAATGATGCAACTCTCGAAGAATTATCGGACTTACTGTAGGAAAAGACACAGGTGAAAGTCAGTAGAGATACCCTGGGGCGGCTTACGCAAAAACTCAATTACAGTTTCAAAAAAAAAACACTACACGCGGCGGAAAAAGAAAGTGACAGAGTACAGCAAAAAAGAGTGGAATACTGGTCAGAAGTTAGGGAAATTGAGGCATCAAAACTAATTTTCATCGATGAATCGGGGGTAAATTTAGCCCTTTTGAGACTCTATGCTAGAGCCTTAATTGGCCAAAGAGCTCGGGGAAGAAAACCACAAAAAAGAGGGAGAAATATTTCAATAATTAGTGCTATAAGCTTAGAAAAAGTTGTGGCATCAGTCAACATATACGGTGCAGTGGATGCGGTAACATTTGAAGGATTTATTCTGAAGGAAGTGCTGCCAAAAATTAAAGAAGGAGACTGTCTGATCATGGATAACGCCAAGATTCATCTCGGAGAAATGGTCAGAGAAATAATCGAACAAGAAAAAGCTAGACTCATCTATTTACCTCCTTATTCTCCCGAATTCTCTCCTATTGAAAACTTTTGGTCAAAAGTCAAAGCGATATTAAGAAAACTGAAGGCAAGAACTTACAAAGACTTAATAGAAGGGATTGAATTAGCTATGTTAGAAGTTACTCAAAAAGATATTCGCAATTGGTTTACTCACTGTTGCTACTGTACCTCATGAGTCAGAGAATTGCTATAGCTAACGTTTTTAGTCTCTAAGCATTTATACTTATTGCAAAATTGGGGTGCTTCCTTTTAATAGGGGGTTATTTGTATTTTATCTACCAAGAATTCTTGCTTTTTGAGAGTCCTAAAAGCGTGTTTAACAATCCAATAAGTTTCTTTTGTCGGTGACTCATTTTGCCAACGTTTACAGGTATTTATTACCCAATCTGGACAAGATTTACTGGCATCATTTAACCAATTAGCAACCGAACGCTGTACATAATTACTGGAATCTGAACGAACGAATTCTAAGATGGTCAGACCTGTTTCAGGTTTTTCTTTCAAAGTCGGAATATGTTTACACCAAACACCACGAGGACGAGTAGCTTCTACCGCACAGCGTCGAATATTAGGATCTTGGTCTTTAACCCACTCTGTCAGTAAATCGAAGCTATGAGCTAAATCCTCGACAAGATAGGGTCGAAGAGCATACCAGGCGCATTCTCTGACAGATACGCTGCCATCTGCAGCAAACCTAACCATTATTTCCAATCTTTGGCGTAAGGAAAGAGTCTGGTTAGCGGCTATACTAAAAGCAGCCCAAGCTCTAACCATATCAGAAGTATGGTTAGCAAGAATTTCAAAAATTTCCGTTCGATTTTCCTCTTTTTCTAGAGATTGAAAGAGCATTTCACCAATACCTTTGAGTCGTTTTGTAATTCCTTGGTCTTGAAGTTTTAAACTTTGCTCATAAAGACTCCCGATTTGCTTTTCCCAACCTATTTCTGTCAAAATATTCCGCAGCAGAACAGGCAAATCAATGGCTAACCATTCTACGAGATTCACTGTCTCGATTTTTCCTTGATTGAGGACAATTAAGACCTCCTCTGGAATTTCAGATTTTCTGGGATATCCTTTCCTGGCTCTGAGTTTTTCAAGTGGAAGTTCGGTAAGCATCAATTCCCTCCATGACTTGGCTAATTAATAGGCTTCTTCGATTTGTCTATGCAACGTACAGGATTATGAGGAATGAAACTCTCATATAGAAAGAGATTTAGCGATTTTTGTCAATTGTTTTTGCTCTAGAGCGAACTAATCAATTAAGTCTCTTGTCAGATTAAGGATTTAGTCGATTTATGCTCCCCTATCGAATCATACCAAGTAACGGTTCATCTGAGTTTATTATACTCGATGTTCCAATTATCTGAAAATCTTATCTGGCAAGGGATTAATTCAATTTAAAGCTGGAAAAAACAGGAAAAATTGATAGCAGTTTTTATCAGAATGAGGTATGGGCAAGGGGCTTAAACCATTTGTTAGCAAAACTTATCGATACCTCAGTAACGTGAAAAGTGCTATATCTGGAAGGTGTTTCAAGCCTTTAAGCTCCTGATAAAACGCCGAGAAGCATACCAAATTCAGAAGAGTCAAAGTAACAAAGAACCATTAATAGTGAACCTTGAACTTAAATGCAGAAAAGTCATCGTTGTTTCATCAATCAGGGAAATAAATTCTTGGCAATCTGGTTCATTCATAAAGGACTGACTTGCTTTTTTAGCTGAAGTTATATTCCGCCAATGTACAATGTCTGCCCATTTGTCTCCCGTTTCAGTAACACTGAGTTCTCGGCTTAAAAACCCGTCCATTTTTTGCAAAATGGGGTTAGTTTTTTTCACTGCTGCCATCAAACTTGACTGGCTGACACCTGCTTTAGCCTTGAAAATTACTAGTTCTATGATGGTATTGTCCATATGTTATTCTAGGAAAGATTGCTAATTTATCTGACTCTACCGAACCTGTCATGGAAAACTATTAACAACTCATGCTTGTAAAGTTTGTACAGAGAGGGAGCTTAGGGATTTGGCTCTTCTAGACTGATTATAGCAAACTAGGAGTTTAAATAAGCATAAACCCTTAAACACAGAAATGTTGAATCTCGTAACAAAACTTTACATTTAAGAACATGACAACCCCAGAACGCCATTTTTCAGATTGAATAGACAATTTTCCTAAACCAGTGTACATAGCTGATATGTTAACACATAAAACTCTGTAAATAGCGCAATTTATCTAATAAGCTTTTACCAAATACTTCTTCAATATCTATTAGCCTGTCTCTTATACA
>NZ_JADEXI010000287.1:0-5871 GCF_015207185.1 Microcystis sp. LEGE 08355
CATCTGATAAGTTTTGATAATCCATAATTTTGCTAATAAACATAGCAAAATTATAGATGATTTCCTGACCTAAGATCACATTTTATTCTTTTTTCAACTTCAATCTAAAAATCGAGAAAAAAGCAAAAACCTCCATTATACCATAAAAAAATTATGCAAGAGGTCTATAGATGATCTATCCCCAATTAAGTGCTAATCTGGCAGAGGATATTAGATTACCTAGACTTATCAACTTCAATGAATGAGTAAGGTGCGTTCCCCAAAATCGATCGGCGCAGTAGTAGGACTGACCTTAGGGAACGCACCCTACGGCTACGGCTACGGCAATAGCGATCGCACTACGAGAGCAGCAATTATTGTAGGTTGGGTTGACGCCAGGAAACCCAACCAAGAGTAACCTTTGGGGTGGTTGGGTTTCGCTTAAACAAGCGAATTGAGCCATTTTCGACCCAGTATTGTTGCGCTCAACCCAACCTACCAGATCAGCGATCGCACTAAATCCTTATCTGGCAAGAGATTTAATTGATTAGTTCGCTCTAGATCAAAAACAATTAACAAAAATCGCCAAATGTCTTTCTCTATAAGAGTTTCATTCCTTATAACCCTGTACGTTGCATAACACAAACCGAAGTAACCTTTGGGGTGGTTGGGTTTCGCTTAAACAAGCGAATTGAGCCATTTTCGACCCAGTATTGTTGCGCTCAACCCAACCTACCAGATCAGCGATCGCAATACGGCAATAGCGACCGCATTGCTGTTGCGATCGCTATGAACCTGAGCTAAAACAAGCTACATCACGCGTAGTTTTGCAATCACTGGACGATGATCAGATACACCTGAAGGCAGTGTGATGACCTGATCAACCCTGACATTTTGGCTGACGAAAATGTGGTCAATGGGAATTTTTAGAGCTTGTTTCCAATGATCGAGATAGGATAGCGATCGCGCTTCGTCAGTATAAAACCAGGTTGGATTTAGTCCATGCCCTAGATTGACACTGCGTAATCCTGAGTTAATGATAAAGTTGCGAAAATAAATCGACCAGGAGGTGAGGTTAAAGTCACCCATTATTACGGTAGTGATTGACTGCTGTGCTGCATAGGCTGCCAGGGCCACCATCGCCTGGTTACGATTGATAAAGTTAGGCATGGATATAGGGGCAAGGGGATGGGCAACAACAACCCGAATGGGGTGTCCTGTCACATTAACGCTTGCGAATAGGCTATGGTGGCGGGTTCCCAAGTTATCAGTCGTTGCTTCTGTAATAGGATAGCGGCTAAATAAACTCAGTCCGCCTCCCGTTGCGCGGTAATAGTAAGGATAAAGATCCTGCACATTGTCTAGTAGCTCTGCTGCCTGCTCCTTGAACGGTTCAACTAACCCGAATACATCTACGGGATTTGCCCGAACCAGGTCAGTCACGGCACTGGTCTCCCATAGTTGGTAGTTGACGTTGTAGGTCATTACAGTCAATGGGAAACCACCAGTTCTAGCATCTCGCAACCTCGGAACATACCAGGTACCAATTGTGCTGGCATAAAACCCCAGTCCGACAGCTAACGTGATCATCAATTTCCAGCGCGAAGGGCGGAACCTGGGTAAAAACAGAGCCAACAGCAAGATCAAAGTCAAGCCCGCAAACCAAAGATAGCCTGTCCCCAAAATCTCAAAAAACCATAGCTTATACCATACTCCAGGGGTGAAGCTGATTAGCAACAGGCTAAGTGCCATCGACCACAGCAAAATACTGGTCAGCATAACATCTATTGAAAATCCAATGACTTTGTCACCGGGGACTAACCAGATATTATACGAAAACTTTCCACACATCACCCCCAATACACATTTTAAAAAAAATCTTTCCCTATATTACTCTTAAATAGAGCGATCGCAAGAAAATTTCCCGACAACATGACAATGAGCCTGTTATGCCGATTAGCACATTTTTTTATGAACCCTCCACCACTACCAGAGCAGCGATCATACTAAGGTAAGAAATAGATGATCTATCCCCAATTAAGTGCTAATCTGGCAGAGGATATTAGATTACCTAGACTTATCAACTTCAATGAATGAGTAAGGTGCGTTCCCCAAAATCGATCGGTGCAGTAGTAGGACTGACCTTAGGGAACGCACCCTAGGGCTATAGCGATCGCACTAGAACCCCTTTTGCTTTCATAGTAGTTTGAGCCTTGACATTTGTAACCTTCCACATTACAGTGGAGTTGTAACCTACAAAGTTACAAAAAATATATTTATGTATAAAATCAAACTGTCATTAAACTGTTATAGACCAAGATTTAATATGAAATATAGGAGAAATCCATTGAATGATACAAACTTTTAGAGATAAGGCATTAGAAAGATTATTAAAAGAAGGTAATGCAAAAGGTATACCCAAAGATTTAGAAAAAAGAATAAGGAGAAGACTTGAAGTGATAGATTCTGCAACAGCTATAGATGACCTTAGAATACCGGGTTATGATTTACACCAGCTTAAAGGGGATAGAAGAGAAACTTGGTCAATAAAGGTATCAGGTAACTGGCGTATTACTTTCACATTTATCAATAATGATGCCTACGATTTAAACCTTGAAGATTATCACTGACTATAACGAAAAACAAAGAGTTTTGATTCAAGCAGGAAAATAATTTATGAAAGACTTACAAGACATTATTAATGGGAGGCAAATAAGACCAGTACATCCTGGAGAGGTCATTTCAGATGTGCTTGAAGATATTGAAATGACTCAAACAACCTTTGCTGAGCTTCTCGGTGTGTCTCGGCGCACTGTTAATGAAATTATTCAAGGTCGAAGACCAATCACGGTAGATATGGCAATTCGTATTGGGCAAACCTTAGGGAATGGTCCTCAACTTTGGCTCAACCTTCAGCAAAAGGTTGACATCTGGGATGCGATACAAAAGCATAAGGAAGAATATAAAAAATTGCCAACGATAGCATAACGGGATACATCTATCCTGGCTTGCTAGTTAAGTTTAAATTGTGATATGAACTCTTACCTGTCGAGATAAGAGTTCATATAGCATTCTGCTGAAGATTTGACAGATAAGCATTTTTTCCAGAATCTTTCCCTATATTACTCTCAAATAGAGCGATCGCAAAAAACTTTCTTGATAAAATGACAAGGAGCCTGTTATGCCGATTGGGAATAGGGAAGTGGGGAGCAGGGGAAATTCCACTAAAACCCTAAAACCCAATACCCAACTGCCAAAACCTAAAGCTCAACAGCCAAACCCTAACAGCTAACGCACCGATCGAGCGCTCAATCATTATTATAGAGACAGTAACAAATATTTATGAAACTTCATGCTTATTAATCGCCTTGGCATCGATCGCGGGAAAAAATTCCTTAAAGAGACTATCTTGTTCGGAAATGACCCTAATCCCGAATTAATTGGCATTTTAGGGGTTTATTTCGTGCAGGGCATTCTCGGACTCTCCCGATTAGCGGTTAGCTTTTTTTTAAAAGACGATTTGGCCTTGAGTCCCTCCCAGATGGGGGCATTAATCGGAGTGGCGGCGATTCCTTGGGTGATTAAACCAGCTTTTGGATTTCTTTCGGATGGTTTGCCTATTTTCGGCTATCGTCGTCGGCCTTACCTAATTTTATCGGGAATTCTCGGGGTTTTAGCTTGGTTGGCCCTAGCCACCGTGGTGGAGAATGCTTGGCAAGCGACGGCGGCGATTCTGCTTGGTTCCCTTTCTGTCACCATTAGTGATGTCATCGTCGATTCTTTGGTAGTAGAAAGGGCCCGCAGAGAGTCCTTCACTCAATCCGGTTCTCTACAGTCCTTAACTTGGGGAATATCGGCCCTAGGCGGCTTAATTACGGCTTATCTGGGGGGTTGGTTACTCGCACACCTCGGTACTCGTCCCGTCTTCGCTCTCACGGCTATTTTTCCCCTGATTGCCTCAGCCATGGCGTTTTTAATTACAGAGGAAAAAGTCAAGAATAATAATGCACAATCCACGCCGAAAGTCAAGGAGCAAATCGGGCAATTATGGTCAGCAATTAGACAAAAATCAATTTTATTACCCACTGCCTTTATTTTTCTCTGGCAGGCTACCCCTAGCGCCGATTCTGCCTTTTTCTACTTCACCACCAACGAGTTAGGATTTGAACCGGAATTTTTAGGACGAGTGCGCTTAGTCACCAGTTTAGCCTCGATCCTGGGCATCTGGGTATATCAACGGTTTTTAAAAGCGATTTCCTTTCGTTTAATTTTGGGTTGGAGTACGGTGATTTCTGCGCTTTTAGGGATGACTACCCTAATCTTAGTTACCCATACTAATCGAGCGCTCGGTATTGACGATCATTGGTTTAGTTTGGGGGATAGTCTCATCCTCACCGTCATGGGACAAATTGCCTTTTTACCCGTCTTAATTTTATCAGCGCGTCTTTGTCCCGTGGGCATTGAAGCATCTCTATTCGCTTTATTAATGTCCATCTGGAATATGTCAGGATTAGTTTCCCAAGAAATCGGCGCTTTATTAACCCATTGGTTGGGAGTCACCGAAACTAATTTTGATAACCTTTGGTTATTGGTAGTGATTACTAATCTCTCCACTCTCCTACCTTTACCCCTAATTAAATGGCTACCTTCTACGGATCCCCAATCTCAGGAAGTCAAGAAAACTTTTCCCCCCGCAGAAGTCTTTGAACATCATGTTACTGGTTCTTTAGCCGAACCAGGTTTTATTCCCGAACTTGTCCCCGAATTAATCGACACAAGAGATTGACAGTCCAGAAAACGGTGGTGATTCGGTAGTAGTGATGGCGGCTTAATCCTTTGCCAGCTGTGCATTGTAGTCATGGATAAAATACCAAACAGCCCCAACGTGATTCTCCATTTTTTTAGAGAAAGATAGACTCTCTCTCACCAGCCGAGAAATCCTTTGTCGAAAGGTATTATTTAATCTTTCAATATGATTAGTTTGACCAGTTTCTTTCCCAACTGGTCGATGACGTTTACTGGGAATTACTGTCTTATATGACTCCCAAAAGTCTGTGTAAGCAACTGCACATTGTCGGTAAACGCCTGGTAAACTAGCCCAAAGTTTTTTGGCTGATTGACGACTCCTATCTCCCAAATAGCAACCAATAATTTCTCTTGTATTTCTATCAATTGCCAGCCAAATATAGACTTTTATCGTCTTAGAAAAAACCAAAGACCACATTTCATCACATTCTCTAACCAATTTACCTTTTGGTTTGTCCGAAACCTTTATTTGACGGGGAACAGCCGCCAGTTTATTGTTGACATAATTTTGTAACCATGACCAACTTACCCCTGTTACTCTAGCAATTCCTCGTCAGGAAATTCGTTCGAGCAGGAGTTTATCAATTAATTGTTTGGTTTCGTCAGAGACGGTTTTATTAGTGGGATTGATCACAAACGGTTGACCGCAATCTTTACACTGACGTTTCGGCTTGCCATTATGTGTAGAACCGTTTTTGATGGTATGATAAGAACCACATTTAGGACAACAAGATGTTGAAGTTTGTGAATCTTTTGTCAGAAGACAATGTTCTAAATCTTCATCGTAATTTAACCAAAGTTTAATTATCCAAGAGAAGATATTGATAAAAATAGCAATCATAAAAAGCAAATCCCCAACATTTATCAAGCAATTATTTTTATTAGTAAATATTCTACACGACTCAGTCCAGATAAGCAAGATGGCTTACCACTACTACCGAATCACTACCTTCTTTTCTTGCTCGATTTTTTTCTCTAATTTTTTCAAGTCTGATTCTTGTCTAGCTTGACTTTCAACTAGCAACCATCTTTGTTCTATTCCCCCATAGTTAGAGCTTGTTTCCCGCCAGGAATAACCCGGTATTT
>NZ_JADEXI010000288.1:0-5864 GCF_015207185.1 Microcystis sp. LEGE 08355
GCGAGGGAAAAACGATAGTAATCGTTGGTATCGGTGCTTCCTACCCAATCGGTGTAACTGGTAGAACTAGAACCAACCGTAATCGCTCTGGCAGCGCTGGGAGTATTCCCTGCGTTATCGACAGGAGAATACGATCTTGAAGCATATACATCAACATCATAGCGCCATTGATAACGGTAGCTGCCTAGTTGCCAATCTCGTAGAGTTGGTGGGGCACTACTGGGTTGCAAATATACAGCAATAGTGTAGTCTCCCGCTTGAAGATCATTAAAATAAAGTGTTTGTGAATTTCCATAAACGAAATTTGTATTTCGTAAAACAGATCCGTTTCTTGAAATTTCAAAATCAGGATTATAAGACCCAACTCCTCGATCATTCATGGTAATCTGGACGTTACCAAATCCCGGTGAAACGGTGAAAGTATAAAAGTCACGTGTGGCAACAGGGCCAGTAGTGTAATATGTCCACCCAATTGAGGCATTTTGTGCAATTGAAACCATTGTTCTTTACTCCTTAACTATCGCTCTTCTGGAACTCTGGCAAAAATCTTACAGTTTCTCAACTCTGGCTCTCTTATGGAGTCAGCCTTCAAGCGAGTGCTAACTAACAGAAACCCGAAATTTGAGTTTTTATTAGAAAAAAAGTTAGCGTTCCCTTGTCAAGCAAGGGTTTCAGAACCTAGATTCGGTCAGGGATTTCCGAAAGTCCCAGAAGAGCACTATACTTTCTATGGTATAAACTTGGGACTTTCCCCGATGCAAATTTTTTTTGAAAAGCTGTAAGTCTTTGTGGGATAAGGCATTGCATCGCTAAGACTGTAGATCAACTTCGGGACACTTAAGGATATAGCCAATTTTCAGGATAATTTACCTTAAGTTCCCAAAATATAATATTTATCGGAAATCTACTGAGCTAGACTTCACAGCGCAAACGCTTCCTTGTGTTTATGAAAAATCTGGTCAGCGTTGTGGTACTGATGCTTAATCATCCACTGCTCCAGTTCAATGAGATACCATTGACCGGCAAATGTTCCATATTTTAAGCAAACTTTTTCATTATCGTGTAGAGTGTGCTTAAATCCAAAACGTTCTTTATAGAGTGCTTCAATTGTTTCGTCCCCTTTTGGATAAGTCGTGTAGGAAATTTCAGTGTGAGCAATATCATGTTTGTAAGTCAAGATAGCTCGAATCAATTGCTGATAAACAAGATAACTTGTTCCTTTTTTGCCAGTTCCCTTTTCATCATACAGAGAGAGACTTTCTCCGATGCTTGTTACATTTTTGGGTAACATCAAATGCTTTCCTGTGTGTTTTCCTTCACAAAATGTTGCCAGTTGACAAGGCAAATAGTAGCCATATTCAGGCAGAGAATAGGTATAACGTGCAACACCGATTACCTGAGAGGGATTCTGTTCAGGATAGGCTAGAAAAATAACCGATTGGTGAGTAAATAAATCGTCGATTTCTTTGCAATAATTTTGTGACTCAGGATAGCGATTCTTGAGAAATAAGAAATAGGATTCAATTTCTGCCGGTGTTTCCGCTTCCTTGACCAGATAACCTTTGACCTTTGGCACATCAAAAGAAAGTAAGGCTCTTTTGCAAAGAATCCAGCAGTTGCCAATGTTATTTAACACAATAAATCCAGCACAAGAAAACAGAATCTTCACATATTGCTCAATATCAGGGGTTTGGGATATATCATAGACAAAGAGAAGACCGTTATCCTGTAACATTCTTCGGACAGTCCTTAAAGTGAATAGGGGATCTTTTTGGGTGTAATTTGTGGTCTTTAGCGTTGTAAATGTTTGTGCCGTTAAATCCTTTTCCTCGTTTGGTTTTAAATCAAGCCAACAAGAAAGTTGCTCATAGTGACGCTCTGGTATTTGACCGCTAAATAAGTGATTGACATCAACTCCATCCGACGACAGTAGCCGCACCGATGTAGATGATAATGAGATAAACTGTTTACCATTGGTTTGGTTGATTATTTGAGAAATAGCCATTTTGCTACCCTTAAGAAGAGGACAACGAGCAATGAGGCTCTCTTCATTGGGAGTAAAGCGATAGAAATCCTTAGATTTCTACGGATAAGCAAGCAAAACGATGATTTTTGGGCGCAAAAAGCAAAAGAAGCTGGAATTAGAAAGAATTAGAAAGCTTGAATGGCTTTCTATACCTATAATTGAGCAAATAGCTGATATGTACTTAGTCAGATTAGAGAAAATTTTTTCAAAAAATGAGAATTTCTGGGGATAATTGATCAACAATAGAGAAATAAACTTATGTAGATTGAATAGAGAGCAATGAAGTTAAAACTCTCCGTAGCGGGACTTGAGCAAGTCAAAACCCGATGGGCGCAAAAACAAAAAGAAGGCTGGACTAGAAAATACTTATGCACCGAGGCTAGTCAATTTTCCAAACCCGATTGGAATTGGGAAGAAATTTCAAATGACCCAGCCCACACTTATTACTCTTATTACGCCGACAACTGCTCACCGGAGACTTTAGATCATTTTTTGAGGGGTAAAAACATTCAATCGGAAGGTTTTTTTGCCTTTTGTCGAGCTTTGAACATCGACCCTTCAAAAGTCGCAGATCTAGATAATCTTTTGCAAAAACTGACTCAAGATATCGAGCCTATCTGGGTGGGGCGAGAGTCTCTTCAAAGTGATTTACTGGAAAAACTAAGAGGCGATTGTCGCATGGTCGTAATTACGGGAATAACAGGTATTGGGAAAACTGCCCTCGCCTACAAATTGGCCTTAGCTTTGTGTCAAGAAGGGTTTCCTCCTGAACCGCCTATTGATTTTGATGGGTTTAATCAACGGGAGGATCAACAGTCGCAATCAGAAGCACAAAACTTTATCAGCACAGCTATTGATTTACTCAATCGTGGCGATGAACCTGTTACGGCAAAACAAGCAAAAAACCCAGAACAATTATTAACTCAACTGGTTAATCATCTGAGCAATAATCGTCGATTGATTTGGTTTGATTCAATGGAAAATCTTTTACAAGGAGAACAACAAGATGGCAGTAATCGCTTTAAAGACCCCCTCTGGCGAGTCTTTTTTCAAAGGATATTAGAAGCCGAAGATTGTCAGACTCGAATTGTGATAACTTCGCAGGATAAGCCTGAAGATTTTGAAACTTTTAGTCAAGCTCAATATTGGCATATTCAGCCATTAATGGGATTAGAGGATCAGGAAAGTTTACAGTTATTTGAGCGCTTATTTCAACAAGCAGAAGTCGAATTAATTCTTCATGGACGTAACCTTGCTTACCTTAAAGAGATCGGAAAACTTTATGAAGGACATCCTCTCGCTATCCGCTTAATTTCCGGTGATATTATTGATAGACTGAATGGAAATATCAGCACTTATTATGAGGAGAATAAATCCCGATTTCGACGATTAAGAGAAATGATTGATGAAGCTCAAAAAGCCAATCCTGATGATTATTACAAAGTCAACTTAATGACCAAACAATTACGAAAACAACTGTTAGAGGAGGAAATCGAAAGAACAATAGAGCGACTTGAAAAAACTTTTAAAACTGCTTATTTATTGCTTATCTATGGTTCTACTTATTCATCTTTTGAATTTAAAAATGCGTGGTTTGAAAATCTTCAATTATTCTCAGAATACGAGGAACAAGATTTAGACCTAGCTCTTTTTACCTTGTTTAACCGTTATTTAGTAGAAACTCAAAAACAACTGGGATATGAACCACATATCAAACAGCACAGTTTAATTCGCAATGTTGCTTTCAAGCATCTAGTATCTACCCAAAGAAAAGAAGGAAAACCAAATCATGAATGATTTTCAATCTCCTCAATTAAGAGTCAAAGAACGTCTCACAAGTATCGATTTTACTGTTTTTGGAGAACTCGCTCAAGTTAAACAAAAAGGGGAAATTTTAGGAGCGACAGGAAGTCATTTTGAAAAAGCACATTTTGGCGCATTCATCTGGCATTTAATTGGTTATGAACGCCATATTAAGGATAAAATGGGACAGCAGCTCTCTATTCAAGAACGGGCAAGTCGTTATGTGGAAGCATTTCTCTGTCTATGTCGATTAGGTTGGTATAAAGAAGCTAAATCTTTATTTTCTTTACCCTTAGAAATTCATGATCCAACTTCTTTCCCTTTGCACAAACAATTACGCATCTGGGGACGCTATGAAGAGGGCATAAAACTGTGTAAAGAATTATTAGGAAATCTTGACAATGAAACCGATTTTCTCTGTTTAAGTGAACTCGGTTATATGTATCGAGAATTAGGACAATTAGACCAAGCAAAAAATTATGCGGAGAAACTCTTATCCTTAGCCGAGCAATTAAATAATCCTCTTTGGAAAGCAAGAGGAAAACAAAATATAGCAACAATTGATGGAATAAAAGGGGAATATTTAAGCGCTGAAATAGGACTGAATGAAGTTTTAAATCTAGCCGAGATTGTTCCCGATTGTGACGAAAAATTTGAGATTATTAATGTTGCTTATTTAAATCTGGGTAATTGTTATGGTTATCAGGGAAAAATTGACCAGACTATTGCTTGTTTAGAAAAATACTTAAAATGGGCAGAAAAAATTAAAAATCTTATTTATCAAGCAATGGCTTTACGAAATTTAGGAGAAGCATACCGGCGAATCAATGATTTAAATCCAGCTATCGATTACACTCAAAGAAGTCTTAACTTATCTGAGCAAATAACCGATGAAGCAGGAATTATTTTATCCTTGGGAAATTTAGCCTCAATTTATGGGCAACAAGCAAATTTTCAGGAGTCTGAAAAATACTTTAAGCAACAAAAGAAAAAAGCTTTAGCTATTTCAGATGTAGCAAGTGTTGCCCATGCTTGCGCTGGATTAGGAGAAATTTATAGTATCACTCGAAAGGATGATCTAGCCTATCAATATCTTAATCAAGCTTTAGATATTGCCCTCGATATTGGAGAAAGATATATAGAACTAGAGACTTTAATTGTTTTGGCAGAATTTGAAGAAAAAACCCATGATCTTAAATCAGCTATTAATCACTGGCAACAAGCCTTAAATCTTTCTGAAAAATTAAATATGCTCTCCCATAAAGAGAACTGTGAACAAAATCTAGAAAGGTTGTTAAACCCCAACTAAGTTGAGACTGAGTAACGCACAGAAAACGGGTTTCTCGGAGAAACCCGTTTTCTACTCATGCAAAAGAGATGTCTATTGAAACAATCTGAATTTCCCTGACTCGGTGCATTGGTTTGGTTGGCTTTTCGGTGGTGATTAGTTCATCAGCTTGAATTTGCAGCGCAGCAGCAACATGAAGTGCATCCATCGCCGCTAAACCGTAAGTGCCAGCAATTTCATGACTCACTGCATCCTCCTCGACGTGCAGCAAGTTCTTGTTCTATTTCGTCTTCATTGAGCAGTTGCAATCCAGCCGAAATTGCCCGATGTCGGATTTCCCATAACTTTTTGCTTAATGGTGTTTGGGGAATAAATTTTAATTATATCTATTACTTCGCTACCATTATTATTCAATTCTTTAATTAAGTAGGTAGGCGTTAAAAGTTGTCAGATGCCCCCCTTATCAAGGGGGGATCCCCCCGCCTATCGGCACCCCCCTTATCAAGTAGGGCTGTTTCATTCTCCCATCAGAATATCAAAAGTAAAAGCGATCACTATCAGGTAAAATGAGGAGTGACCGCCAACCTTTCAAATATATGTTGAGCTTAATAGAAAAACTAAAACAAGTCAAGGACTTTCGGAAAGATCAAGGAAAAAGACACCCTTTATGGATAGTATTAGTAGTAATAATACTGGGAACAATGCTAGGATACTCAGGTTATAGAGAGCTAGGAGAGTTTGCTAAAA
>NZ_JADEXI010000289.1:0-5844 GCF_015207185.1 Microcystis sp. LEGE 08355
TTTTGCATGAGTGCATGAGTAGAAAACGGGTTTCTCCGAGAAACCCGTTTTCTGTGCGTTACTCAACGGATTTAGTATTAAAGGTCGCTCGAGCTTTACTTGAAACCGAATACTGAAAAAACCGCTAGTTATTTCTATAACTAACGGCTTTTTGCCGGGGGAAATTACCCGTATATGGAATTACATAGAGGAACCTAAACCGGCGTAAGCTCCGTAGAAGAAAAGACCAACCACGGCGATAACGCCTAGACCGGCGATGGTGGCGACTAACCACAAAGGAATACGACCTTCTGCGAACATGAATAACACCTCCTAATTGCGATGAGAATAAATCGGGACTAATTAGTTAAAGAAATAGCTGGAAAATAAAATTCCCAAGACAGCAACTAGGAGTAAACCTAGGTAAAGAGAAGTACGATTTAACTCGACGGCTTGCCGATTCGGATTAGGTGTTCTTTCCATAATTGTTCTCCTAGCGTTGAATAAACTGCATTGCCGCAATTGCACCGATAAAGAAGACAGTGGGGACCGCTAAGGTATGAACTGCCAACCAGCGAACGGTGAAAATGGGGTAAGAAATGGGTTGATTGGGATTACCACTAGCCATTGTTTTTATCCTTAATTAAAGTAAACTACTGATTAAACTGCTCGATTTGATTTTTGGCCTCAAAGCGATCATTAATGATCGGTAATTCTTGACGCTCTTGAGTGTAATACTCATCGGGACGGGGAGTGCCAAAAACATCGTAAGCTAAACCGGTACTCACGAATAACCAACCTGCGATAAACAGCATAGGGATGGTGATGCTATGGATAATCCAGTAACGAATACTGGTAACGATATCGCCAAAAGGACGTTCGCCGGTACTACCTGACATGGACGGTTCTCCTCGGAATGATAGGACTTGAAAAATTCAATCTCTATAATAGAGACTTTCTTGACCCTGAGACAAGTTTTAGGCTGGTTCGCTCGGGGGATTATATTTCAGTAAAACCCCATTTTGTCCCAAGACAAAACCCTTGTCGGAATTGATAAAAACAATTCGATAGAGATTGGAGGGGACACTTTCCACCGCGCGATCTTTTTGCCAAGATTGGCCGTTGTCATCACTGACCAACAGATTGCCGCTACCACCAGCAACCCAAATTTCTTCGGGGGTGCGGTAGTTGAGGTCCAAAAGTCCCCAACTGGTGGAAAACTCGGGGAATACCTTATCTTCCCATGTATCGAGATCATTGGGGCTAGTAAATTGTAGTTGACCACCCCGGGCCAGGGCCCACAGTTCTCCTTTTTCACCATAACCGACTTTTTGTAAGCGGCGGGAAGAAAGACGATTGTGGGGTTGCCATTCTGTTGACCCCGGTTCCCAAGTGGAATAAAAGTTACCGCGTGCGGAAACGGCCACGTATTTACCATCATGGGAACGAACAATTGTCCGGGCCACACCCACAGCACCTTCCACTAAAGCTTGCCAAGTTTTGCCCCCGTCTTTGGTGCGGTAGATAGCGCCTAAATCCGTGACCATTTCGGCGGTTTTGTCGTTAAGGGCGATAATTCCGTAGGGGGAACCGGGTAATTTTTCACTTAAGGGGATACGGGACCAGCTGCTGCCCCCGTCTTCGCTATGGAGAAGAATTGAGGGTTTACCGACAATCCAACCCTCTTGGTCGTGGAAACTGACGGCGCTAAAGCTAACTTTTTCTTCGCCAAGGTTGAGGACTTTTTGCTGCCAGCTGTCCCCCCCATCGGTGGTTTCAAAGAGGGTAGATTTGGTTCCCACTAACCAACCGTGCTGCAGGTCGTCGGTAAAGGCGATATCGGCAAAAGTGGAGTCAGTGTCGAGGGTGAGGATTTGCCAAGGACTACTGCTCAGGGATGGCACACTACTACAGCTAAAGCAGAAAAAGGCTACAGCTAGAACTATTACGAATTGTTTCAGTTTTCTCATCAATGGTTCAGAGGTATTGGTCAAGGAATCGGGGCGGATTAAGGTTTTTCCCCGATTGGTTACAGGCTCATAAGAGCCGTTGGATTAAAGATAATGAGTGCTTGAGTTAGTTTAAACCATATAAACTAATAAAGAAAACAAATCCTAGCGCTAAAGCCCCGAAAATCAAAATATTTTTTTGTGCGGGAGTGAGACGGTTGACTCCAAAACCATAGCTAAGATTTTCTTGGAATCCCGAAGGAGCATCTTTAGCTCCAATGTTGATAAATTGGGAACGACGCACACCACACACGGGACAGCGCCACGTTTCTGGCAATTCCTCGAAGGGGGTTCCAGCGGGAGTGTTGGTTTTACTATCTCCCTTGCTGGGGTCGTAAACGTAGCCGCAGGAGCGACATTCGTAGTTGGCAGGGGCCTGGTCGGCTAGGGTTAGTTCTGTTGGGCGATCGCTCATAACTAAGATTAAGGGAATTTTCAACACTCTGTTACAAATTATCCTTGAAAATTGACCCCTCTCACGGGCAAGCCCTGACAGAATAGCCAGTTTTCAAGTCTTAGAAGGATTAGGGAGGCAGCATATCGGCTTAAAAAAAACTAAGACTAATCTATTAGGGCTTAAATGTCTATTAAAACTTTATTAAGTTTATATTTGGGCTATTTACCCTGATTTTGGTACTCAAATTTATTCCGAGAAATTGAGAAATTTCAGGCAGGGAAGAAATTAGGGGTCTGATTTCTCACCTCTAACCGATTATTCTTGACCCAATTGACTAAATCCCCGGCTTAATTTCTTCTTAGAGGCGAGAGTGAAGCTAAATTACTTGTCTTCATATTGAATAAATTTAATCACTTTTAGCGATCGCTTTTATATTTTGGCATAAATGGGCTGCCCCCTCGCCGTTCCCCGTTCCCGAAAACGAAAACTTCGCACCTCACCATTAAGATAACTGCTATAAACCTTATATTATAGGTATATCATCAACCTTAACTAAAAAGAGAGTAAAAATTGTGTTCAACCAGTTTGATTGGAATCCAGCCTACTCAATTGAAACCCTAGAACCAAATACGGTATTTTTTCTATCTGAGCGAGAATCAATCTGTTTTCAAGAGCCGCTTTATTATCGTTTAGTAAGATTAATCGATGGTCAACGTAATCTTTATTAATTTTTTGATATTCTTCAGTTAGAATTTTTACAAAATCAAGAAATCAATCCCAATAATCCTAATTCTTTTGCAGTTATTATTAATTATAGTCTGGCAATTCAAAAAGCGATTTTTCATTTATACAAACGAGGATTTTTATTAGAAAAAAAAGAATTATTTCCATCTAATTTAGCAATTTTATGCCATCATCTTCAGGTTTCTCAATCCCAAGCTTTTGAACGATTACAATCTCTTAAGGTTACGGTTAAAAGCCTAGGCTCAATTCCCCAAGAAGATTTGAGCAATATTTTGAATTCCTTGCAAGTTAAAGTCGCAGATGAAGGAGATTTAACCATTATTTTAACCGATAATTATCTTCATCCCGATTTAGATAGTATTAATCAACAAGCTTTAGCCTCGCACAAGCCTTGGTTATTAGTTAATCCCCTGGGAAATCTAGCATGGATTGGTCCCTTATTTTATCCCGATAAAACTGGTTGTTGGCATTGTTTGGCTCAACGATTACGAGATAATCGTCCCGTGGAGGAATTTATCATTAGACAGAGAGAAAATAAGATTTCTTTAATTTCTCCTTTAGGGTTTTCTTCAGCGACAATACAGACGGTTTTAAATCTGACGGCTATGGAGGTTTTTAAGTGGATTATTCAAGGTAAAAATCAACGTTTAGAAGGAATGCTGATGACTTATGATACTTTAAATTTACAATTTCAAGAGCATATTTTAGTTAAACGGCCGAACTGTCATAGTTGTGGATATTCTCTGAATAAAACACCTTTACCAGTGGTTTTGGGACATCGGAAAAAGGCTTTTACCAGTGATGGGGGACATCGTTTTTGTTCTCCTGAAGAAACCTTAAGAACCTATCAACATCTTATCAGTCCCATTACGGGAATTGTGCGAGAATTAAATAAGATTCAAGGGAATACTTTAGTTCATACTTATGTGGCGAAACATCATTTTCGCAGTGTGTTTGATGATTTAGCCAGTTTACGGCAAAATATTGGAGGGAGAAGTGCGGGAAAAGGCCGTACAGATAGTCAAGCAAAAGCAAGTGGATTTTGTGAAGCTATTGAGCGCTATTCGGGGGTTTTTCAAGGGAATGAAATCAGAGAAAAAGCCAGTTATCAAGCGTTAGGAGATAAAGCTATTCATCCTAACAAATGTATGAATTTTAGTGAAAAACAATATCAACATCGAGAACAATGGAATGCGAATAATCAAGGATGGTTTCAAAAAGTACCTGAACCTTTTGATGAAACTAGAATCATTGATTGGACTCCTGTATGGTCTTTAACTGCTCAAGATTTTAAGTATTTACCGACAGGATATTGTTATTATGGTTATCATCAATCTGAACCCTTAGCTTGTTGGGCAGATTCTAATGGATGCGCCGCAGGAAATACGATAGAAGAAGCGATTTTACAAGGGTTTATGGAGTTAGTGGAACGAGATTGTGTGGCTTTATGGTGGTATAATCAATTAGTTAAACCTTCCGTTGATTTAGAGAGGTTTGAGCAGCCGTATTTTGAGCAATTAAAGCAATATTATGAGGGGTTAAATCGGGAGCTATGGGTGTTAGATATTACCAGCGATTTGAATATCCCTTGTTTTGCTGCTATTAGTCCGAGAAAGGAGCGGGAAGTGGAGGATATTTTATTAGGATATGGGGCGCATTTTGACCCGAAAATTGCTATTAGTCGAGCGTTAACGGAGGTTAATCAAATCTTACCAAATGTGTTATCGTTTAAGGAAGATGGGACAACGATTTATAATCCTTCTGCGGATCCTTTGGCGGTTAAATGGTGGCAAACGGCAAGGTTAAGCAATCAATCTTATTTAGTTCCCGATAGTAAAATAATACCAAAAAAAAGTCATGATTATTTACAATTAGCTAGTGATGATTTATTAGAAGATGTTAAATTATGTCAGCGAATTGTTGAGTCAAAGGGGATGGAAATGTTAGTATTAGATCAGACTCGTACCGATATTGGTTTAAGGGTAGCTAAAGTCATTATCCCCGGAATGCGTCATATGTGGAAGCGTTTAGGGGCAGGAAGATTGTATGATGTTCCTGTTAGCATGGGATGGTTAAAAGAAGCTTTGACGGAAGATGAATTAAATCGGTTTCCCATGTGGATGTAAACTTTTAGGGTTATTATAGTGTTGGGTTTCGTTGCCTCAACCCAACCTATAAGAGCGGCTGTTAGCATGGGATGGTTAACTCTCGTCGTTATTTAGTCCCAGAATCTTAGTTATTCTGGACTTAAACGTACCGTAGGGGCAAACCCCCTGTGGTTGCCCCTGTAGCGCACTAAGCAATACAAGCGCGTAAATCATTAAGAGTAATCATCAACGTCATCGGTTCAAGAGGAGACACATCAAAACCTAAAGCAAAATAAAAATTCTTAGCTTCTTCTGAAATAGCATGAACAATAATTCCCCGAATACCAATGGTATAAGCCGCTTTAACAACCCGTAGCGCACCATCACGAAATAAACCGCGTCCTAAACCTTGACCTTGGTAAGAAGTATCTACTGCCAATCGTGCCAAAATTACCACTGGAATTGGGTTAGGCATATTCCGCCGAAATTTACCATTAGCTGATTAGAACTCTTGCAAATTAATTATATGTTATAATGATGGGTTAACTAATTTTCCCCAAAAAATTAGTTAATCAGTACATTCGTCCTGAATGAAAACTTGAAGTTTAACTTTTAACTCAAAACTCTT
>NZ_JADEXI010000290.1:0-5829 GCF_015207185.1 Microcystis sp. LEGE 08355
TCGAGTCAATTAAGTCAATCCCAGACGGAATTAACCGAGAAAAAACAGTTAATTGAAAAATTATCGAGTCAATTAAGTCAATCCCAGACGGAATTAACCGAGAAAAAACAGTTAATTGAAAAATTATCGAGTCAATTAAGTCAATCCCAGACGGAATTAACCGAGAAAAAACAGTTAATTGAAAAATTATATAATCAAATTAAGACCCTAGAAAATAGTCCCACCCCCACCCCCGAAACGTCGCCAATTAGCAAACCTGTGTCGAAGAAACCCAGTCTTTATAACTTTGAAATGGCAACTTTAGCCCGTTATATTGCCCCCAATCCTACCCCCACAGAGTTAACGGATTCCGAAATCGGTTGGTTCGATTAATTATGGCTAGTAAAAATCAAGAACAACAACATCCACAGGAAAGACTTGATCGCCCGATTGTTGATCAGCTGCTGCAATCAGAACCCAATGATTTAAACTTAGCTGAATGCGCTCGTTTACGCATACGTTATCAAAACTTTCCGGGAGCAAGAGAAATCCAAAGAGATTTAGATTTAATCCTAGAAAAATGGCAGTTAGATGAAGCTAGTTTATGGGCAAAAACTCGACAACTGCACAGTCACGGACAAGTGTATCAAATTCGCCAAAGCGAGGAGCAACAGGATTGGAGTTAAATTAAGCTATAGGGTTAAAAAAACACTTGTTCCCTTTCACCGTATCTCAGAAAATAATATTATTGTAGGGGCGAATTGCATTCGCCCTCTTTTAATAACTGCTGCTGTTCACCTATATGTGAGAGAAAGTCACAAATAGGAGATGCACCAAAAATAAAACCTATAATTTGATTTTATCTAATAATCTCTGAAACCGATTTTTGGGTTTGCTTGCTGGCGGATCTGCGGGGGGATTAGGATCATCTAGATAACGATAATATTTCCATATATCCCAGTAGGGACATCCGGGTTCAATAGGAATTCCTGCCCAATGTAAATATTTTAAGGGCTGATTTAATCTCGGATCGATTAAGATATTCCCCTGACGTTGAAAATGAGAACTTCCCCCCCAATTTCCCGCTTGACAACCCGGAGCGCGGACAATATTAAATCGATTGGGAACTCGTTTGAGAATGGTATAATTAATAATCGGTTGATCGGAGGTTTTTTGAGAAAAATCAAAATATTCTGGATGAGCGGCACATTCTTGAAAAGCACTATATAATTCCTGTTCCGAGAATAGATTCTTTTTACTAGCCCAAAAACCACCGTTAAACATCCCAGTTAGATCATTTTCTGTGAAGATTCCCTGTTCTAAAACAATCGGATTAAAGACATCAGTAATACCTTTTTTGTGTTGGTAATCACAGCAGAGAAAATCGTAGGTATCGAGGAAACTTAGATTATCTATTATTTTTTCAAAAACTACGATATCGGTATCGATATAAAGAAATTGATCTAATTCTCCAAACCAACACACCTGCTTGCGAAATTGATTGGGACGAGCAAAGAATTTTTCTCCAAAAATATCATAGATTTTTTGTGCCAATTCTTCCACCAATTGCAGATCGGGATAGAGAATAACGCCATATTTTTCTGCTAATAAATCGGCAATTTTTTGATAATTATTGTCGTAGGGAATCAAGATGACGGGAGAATCAGGATCGTACAAACGAATACTATTCATTAATGCGATCGCTTGATCAATAACTCGATCGTTAGCGGTAATGTAAATTCCTCGCTTCATAAATATCCTCGGGGTAAGAGTTAGAAATAATTATATAGCAGTTATCTTAATGGTGAAGTAGAAAGTTTTCCTTTTGGGGAGTCAGCCATCAGCTTTTTTCTCCCGATATCCCTGTTCACTGATAACTGATCACTGAATAGCTGATCAGCCTTTCTCTGTCAACTCTTAAGGAGTGGTGCGTTTGATTTTTGAATTGGCGAATAAGTAGGGAGGCACAATTATTTGTAGGATGGGTTAGCGGTAGCGTAACATGATCAAGCGTTGGGTTTCATGCTTCAACCCAACCTACGTTCATCTTATATTTAATTCCACCCACCCACTTAATTAAGGAAAGATCACTGCTATTTGAACAGTTTTTTCTTAAGTTTAGCCAGAGAACTCTGCATCCATAATTTTTTAAGTCGCAGGGGTTCTAAACCTTCTATATCAGCCGGATAGCGTTTTTTAATATCAAAGAAATCATTAATTTCTCTTAAAATTGTTTCAAAACGTGGTAGTAATTTTTCGGGATGATAATCATCGAGAAAATTAGCCGGTAAAGAATTGACGGGAAAATTACGGGCATAATTAAGAATACGTTCCAGATCGTATTGAGTGGAATAAGCCCCGATTTTTTGACAATTGAAACCGGGATCGAGATAATCGGCTAGGGCGCTATTAACACTAGAAAATACCGTACAACCACAGGCTAAAGCTTCCAGGGGCGGTAAGCCAAAACCCTCCGTTAAACCGTTTACAGCCCAATATTCAGCCGAATCGTAGAGATAAACCCGACTGCGATTGAATAATCCCACTAAATCCTCCACATAGCTATCTAAAACCTTAACGCGACAGTGGGGACGGAGGGCGGGAACTAGACGATTGAGAAGATACTTTGAGGATTTGCGCCCCTGTACTAGGACATCGATATCCCTTTCTAAGCCTAAATTGAGAAATTCTGAGCCAATTTGATTAGGAAGATAGTAAATCAAAGCATTAGGAGCTTTTTCTCCCCAATAACCCATAGTATGGCGGCTAACGGTGATAATTGGTATTTGGGAGGGTAAACGAAAGCCGTAACCTGTACTATGGGCATGATAAATGATATTATGCGATCGCAATCTTGTCACCAATTTAGGAAGATCAAAACCCCAGCTAACCACAAAAATACTGTCATCCGAGCTTATTTTTGCAAGTATATCCTCTAAAAAAGGATAATTTAACTCTTTTTGACGATAAGTCACAATCTGGGCAGTACAAATTTGACTAGCCAAATTGACAGTTTTCATTTCTGCCCACAGTCCACCCCCACCAAAGGGAGAAGTAGTACCGGGCAAGAGAAAATAGAGGTTTCTCATCGGGATAATAGAAGTTTTGGTTAAGCGGTAGTTTGGAGACTTGGCTATTCTATACTTAATTATTAAGGTGTGAGGTATCTAAAGGCAATAGTCGATCAACCATAGAATTATTAAATTATGTTTGCCACTGATAAATACTTAGAATTATTAAAGCAATACCCGCCTCGTCCTATTCACGATGAGGAAGACTTAGAAATGATGCAGGAGGTTATTAATCGCCTTTTAGACAAACCCCAATTAACGGTAGAAGAAAGGGAATATCTAAATGTTTTAGGGTCTTTAATTTATGAGTACGAGGAAAATCAAGAGCCAATACCTGATATTTATGGACTTGAATTGTTAAAATTCATATTAGAGGAAAGAAACCTACAAAAGCAAGATTTGCTATCTATCTTTGAAAGTAAGTCAACCCTGGATGATATTCTTGATGGCCAACAAGAGTTAACTCCTATCTATATTCAAAAATTAGCCAATTTTTTAAATATATCTCCTGATTTATTTCTTCCTAGTTAGTCATAAAAAATGCGTTAGACAGTTAAGCTTATTTCCTGTCTTAACGCATAGGTTAACGGACTAAATCAAAGCCCGATAACGCCCCAAAGCCAGTAAAGGAAAATACTGCTGATAGAAGTGATATTTCAGGTAAAAATGACAGGGAAAACCTGTACCGGTGAAGTAATCTTCATCCCATGTACCATTTTCTTTTTGGGTAACAAGAAGATAGTTAACACCCTTTTCAATCACTTCTCGCTGATAATTGCCGGTGACTTTCCCGACGGCTAATAAACCGATTAATGCCCAAGCAGTTTGGGAAGCGGTACTATTTCCCTGTCCTTTAAATTTAGGGTTATTGTAACTAAAACAGGTTTCACCCCAACCACCATCAACATTTTGACAACCGCTTAACCAATTGGCTCCTTTTTGCAATTGCTGGCGATATTTATTCGGTTCCAGAAAAGCCAAAGCAGATAACGCCCCACTGGTTCCATAAATATAATTTACACCCCAACGACCAAACCAACTACCATCAGCTTCCTGTTCTTTTTCCAGATAATCCAAAGCTTTTTTAACTCGATTTTCCTCCATGTTAACATCACAAGTGCCTAACATTTCTAGAACTCTGGCAGTAACATCGGCCGTATTAGGATCGATCATTGCTTTTAGATCGGCATAGGGCAAAGAATTAAGCCAGTTTTGATCGTTATCGATGTCAAAAGCCCCCCAACCACCAGCTTTACACTGCATAGTAGCCATCCAATTAACTGCCCGTTTCATCACAGCTTTTTTAATATTTTCATCGGGCATTTTAATCAACTCTAAAGCCATCACCACCACTGCCGAATCGTCTAAATCGGGATACCAGCGATTGTCAAATTCAAAAGCCCAACCGCCAGGGGTTCCGATTTTATTTTTAATCGCCCAATCGCCATAATCAAGAATTTGTTGATCGATTAACCATTGTCCCGCTTTAATCATAGCTGGATGAGCGGGATTTAGCCCAGATTCAATTAGCGATCGAATTACCCAAGCCGTATCCCAAACTGGCGACACACAGGGCTGTACACAATAGGTATTATCTGTCTGAATGGCAAAATTATCCACCGCTTTTAAACCGCGGGCAACAATCGGATCGTCAACATCATAATCTAGGGCTTTTAAAGCTAACAGGGAATTTAACATCGCCGGGATAATCCCCCCCCAATCCCCCGTGTCTTCCTGTCGTTCAATCACCCATTTTTCCGCCGCTTTCAGACTTTCTTGACGGAAGGGAACTAAATTAGTTTTTTCTGCCCATTTAAACAGTCCATCTAACCAAAGAAAAACATCTGACCAATTGTTACTTTTTGGTAACTCATACTTGACATTATTCACCCCTTCTGTATAGAGTTCATCGAGATTAAAACCCATTTTATACACGGGTTTTTTGTCGAAAACAATTAATAAAGGAACCGTACTTCCCCGCGCCCAACTGGACATTTCATAGATAGTAAAAGGGAAATTTTCCGGCAATAGCATGATGCAAGCGGGGATAGAGGGAACCCCTAGCCAATCATAACAACCAATCAAAGCGAGGTGCATTTTGGTGAAAATGCGGGTTTTGCTGATGCCACCTTGAGCTAAGATAAATTCTCTGGCTTTTTCTAAAGTAGGATCATTAGCGGGAATTCCCAATAGTCGCAGCCCCATGTAGGCTTCCACAGTGGTGCTAAGATCGCCACCATCCCCATAAAATAACTCCCAAGCGCCGTTAGGACACTGTTGCCGACGCAGATAGGTGGCTGCTTTGTCTAGGGGGCGATTTTTGTCAGTTTTCCAGATTTTGTGCAGTAAAATTGCTTCTGAGGTGATGGTGACATTAGATTCTAATTCTGCCCACCAGTAACCCTCAGAGTATTGGGTAGAAAGTAAATAATTTTGAGAAAGTTCGATCGCTTTCGCTGTTTTAGCGGCTATTTCGGTGATTTTGTCCTGAATCTGCATTTTTTTCCGTTCGACAACCTCTAGGGACCACCAGTGCAAATAAGATAATCTTAATTTACAAAGTTTTTAATAAGTAGCCAAAGAATAGGCTTTTGTTCCCAAACAATCCAGTCAAGGAATCTATCTGCTTTGGTTGCCACTTTCTTTTTTCTTTTGACTGATTACTGTTTACTGATAACTGATAAGTGGGTGGGTGGAATTAAATATAAAATGAACGTAGGTTGGGTTGAAGCATGAAACCCAACGCCCGCTTATGTTACGCTACCGCTAACCCATCCTA
>NZ_JADEXI010000291.1:0-5816 GCF_015207185.1 Microcystis sp. LEGE 08355
TCGGAACCCCCTAAGCCGAGTTTTCAAGGTGCTGCGCCGTCCACTTGGTTTTCGAGACTGGCCTTTTAATTCTAACGTAAAGCCAACCTAGAACGGCGGGGTTTCAGACCCAAAATTTCCGATGATCGATCACTGATAACCAATAACTGAGATGAGATGGTTTTATTAGAAGCAGCGGTTCATTCTTCCCTACGCGCTTTTTTACGGGAACAAGGGCGCTTTTATTGGTCTCATCATCTCACTATGGGGCGACTGGTGGCTAGAGCCTTACGCTTAAAACGGTCCTCTCTCATACAAACTGGAACTACTCTCACCCGTTATTGTCTCAGTTATCTCACCCCAGCCCTTTTGGTTGATACACCTGTTCTGATTGTTGCCCCAGAGTCGGAAGTAAACCTACTGTTAGAAGTGGAAATCCCCCATCTGCAAGCATGGTTACAAACTCAGCGAGACATCCTCAAAAGCGATCGCTTTCCGGCTAATTTTACCGGTTTACTCCTCACCACACCCCAACAATGGTTAGAGGATAAATTGGGCAATCTCGGCCATTTTCCCCAGAATATCCCCACCATAATCGATCGAGCCGAAGATTTAGAAACTTGTCTAGTAGATTATCTCACCGTCACCATTACTCCCGAACAATGGTTCGCTTTAGAGTCAGCATATCCCCAGCATAGAGAGTTTATAGACTTAATTAAAGCACAACTTAGCCAAAGTATTCTTGGTCATCCCATTAATCCCTATAATTGCTATCTTATTGATGCCAAGGAAAAAGAATATATAATTGCTCTGCTACAACGCGTGCATCAAGACTTAACCACTGACTCTGTTTGGCAACTTTTAGCGGCAAAAATACCCGAGCATAATTATCTCCTCTGGACATCAGTAGATCGAGAGCGAGAAGAATTTACCCTAAAAATCAGCCCTTTGGAGGTGGCTAGTTTTTTCAAACCGATTTGGCAGCAGCAACCCTTTGTTTTAATCGGCAGTTTTTTAGATAGCGAAAAATCCGCTAATTTATACCGTCAAAATCAGGGTATCGGAGATATTTTAACTCTAAAGTTTGCAGCTGATCGCGAAAGTGAATATATTCATTTATATCTACCCGATCGCATCAGCGCCCCCAACACCCCCGAATTTCAACCGATGTTATTAAAGCAAGTGCGGGAATTAGTTAGTGCTAATCATACCAGTGAACAACCGATCGTGATCCTGATTGAAGATGTTCCCCTCAAGGCACAAATTGCCACCCAAATCGCAGCCGATTACGGTTCGCAAGTGCAAGTGGAAAAAACTGAAATTAATAGTAATACTATTCTCGTTTGTGGTTGGCAATTCTGGCAAACTCATCAAGAAAAATTTCTCACTCCCAGTTTATTAATTATCGCTACTTTACCCTTACCTTCCCCCGAAAATCCTCTCGTTGCTGGCAAAATTGCTTACTACAAACGACAACATCTCGACTGGTTTCGTGCCTATCTTTTACCCACAGCAGTGAGGGAAATTCAGAAATCTGTTCAGTCTCTCCGGGAGTGTCAAGGTTGTGTGGCTGTCCTCGATAATCGTGTCAATGCTCGCAGTTATGGCCGACAAATTCTCTCCGCTTTAGAACCCTATGCTAAAGTCAATTATCTCGATCAACAATTTTTTCAAGATAAAGATTAAATCAGTTATCAGTTATCAGTTAAGTAGCTGGTTATAATTAAATTAAAAATGGATTTTAGGTTCGATCCCCCCTGCCCCCCTTGATAAGGGGGGTGCCGATAGGCGGGGGGATCCCCCCTTAATCCCCCCTTAATAAGGGGGGCATCTGACAACTTTTAACGCCTACCTACTTATCAGTTTACTGTTTACTGATAAAATCTCCCCCAGAGCCATATTTCCAACTATCCAAATAACGATGATAAAGATATTTTTGCTGGTCGGGTAACTTTTCTAAAACAGGTTTTAAGCTAGTTGCTAAGGGATATAAACCACTATACAAAGCTAAATTAAAATAATGTCCCGTCCAATCGATAAAAGGACTGATACCCACTTGTGGAATCATCGGTAAAACTAATTGAGGATTAACCAAAGGCAAAGTTTTCGAGAGGGAAGAAAACTGCACCACATCCTGTAAAAACGGTTTTAATACCTCATCTCCCAACTTATCCATTACCCGAAAAACTCCACTCATTAAGTCATTAATTTGATTGGGATTAGGGTTAGCAGACATCGGGACACTCATGGTTTTTTGAAATAGCCACGTTACCGATATATTTGGTTGATAGGGTTGTAAAAGTGCTAAATCTTCTCGGTTTAAAGCATCGATTTGTAAAGCTTCCTCGATGGCGAAAGTTAGCCTTTTTAAATGCCTAACCATTGCCCCAAAACCACCAAAACTTACCGGAGATTGACTACCGCTACTATCTCCCACTGCCAGAATTCTTGACCAAGGCATTTTTAAAGGACTTTGACGATAGGCAGGGAAAAAACCCGCTAGAAAACGCTGAAATTTTACCGCTTCTAAATCTACCTTTTGATACTCTGGCAGTAATCTTAAATACTCCTCCATCAAAAATTCTAAACTAAAGCGATCGGGATGGGTATCGAGATAGGTAAATAAATAAGTTGTCCGACCATCCCTAGCGGGAAATGCTTCCCAAAAGTATTGACATTGGTGCAAGATTGGGGTAAAAGAATAAATCAAATCACCAGTTTCATTACTGGGAAAACCCTGACCGCAACTACCCACCACTAAACAAACTCCATCGGGTTTTTCTCCTTTTCTTGCCTGTTTTGCAATTGGTGAAAAATGACCCATGGCATCGATTAATAAACGGGTTTTTAAAGTCATTTCTCCTGTTTTAACCATTACCCCATCGGGATTAATAATCGCCCCGCTAAACCCCGAATTTTCTAATAACTTTCCTCCCGCTTGCAAAAACTTAGTTTTTAAAGTCTCTAGCAAATAAACCGGATCAACACCAATATTTAAAATATCTCTAACCCAAAGCTCATAACCTTGATAGAATCCCACCCTCCCAGGATTATATTCTGTCGCTATTGCTTGATTTAATTCAGCTTCGGTCAATAAATCTAACTCTAAAAAACTGCTTAGTTCTAAACGGGAAATATTCCACTCCTGCTCACGACCGCGCAGAATACCTCTTTCTAATAATGCCACACGCCAGCCCCTAGTTTGCAAAGCAGCCCCGATAAAAATTCCTAGGGTTCCCCCCGCAATAACTAGATCAAAATCCGTCTCTCCTAAAGATTCTTGACTTTGATTAATTACCGTAGGAATAAGCGGATTTTCTAAACGCAAAGCTTGCCAAGTTCGATCGCTGGCTCGCAATTGTTGTAAACTCTGAGGAGATACTCGATCGAGTAAAGATGCAACTAAAGACATAATCTTATATCAGTTATCAGTTATCAGTTATCAGTTATCAGTTATCAGTTATCAGTTATCAGTTATCAGTTATCAGTTATCAGTTATCAGTTCACTGTTTACTGACTGATCACTCAAAAAAACATCCCTCTAGTCGTTTCCTAACAGTAGAGACTTGCCACCTCACCATTAAGATAACTGCTCTATCCAGAGGAGAAACCTATTTAGATTGGAAAAACTTTTTCCCTTCTTCAAAGATTTTATTGATATCCTTGAGAGAAACTCCAAAAATCGCTAAAACTCCCGTAAAGACTAACAAAAAACCGATAAAACTATTCCGATCATAGAGGAATAAACCCACCATAACGATAAAATAGGGAGAGAGAATTTTACTAATATTTTCAACTACAGTAACTACCTCTGGAGTGGGAGGAACAACAAGATTAATATCAGCTTTATCCTGATCTGGTTCGAGATTTTGCTTAATTGAAAACATCACTTCCTGTAGGTCTTTTACCTCCGGTGGGTTCGGTTCCTTCGCTGGTTTGCCAAACATTGTTAACTACCTCGCCAATTTATCTATATCCTCTATGGTAGCCAAAAAGAGGGCAAGCC
This sequence comes from Microcystis sp. LEGE 08355, assembly GCF_015207185.1. Taxonomy (NCBI): domain Bacteria; kingdom Bacillati; phylum Cyanobacteriota; class Cyanophyceae; order Chroococcales; family Microcystaceae; genus Microcystis; species Microcystis sp. LEGE 08355. The sequence goes on from NZ_JADEXI010000291.1 coordinate 3,986, forward strand.
GGAAAAGCGCGAGCAGGTCGAGAAATTCTCAGGGCAATTTTCCTTAACAACCCCCTCGGCCTCGGCTGCTATAATCAGAGGAACAACTCCCAAGTTCGTTAACGGTACAAAAAAACTATGAATACCAGTCCAGACCGTGTGATTATCTTCGATACCACCCTTCGAGATGGGGAACAGTCCCCGGGTGCCGCTTTAAATGTGGATGAGAAGCTAACCATAGCGCGCGCACTGGCCCGACTGGGAGTTGATGTCATTGAAGCAGGTTTTCCCCACGCTAGTCCGGGGGACTTTGAAGCTGTACAGAAAATTGCCGCCAGCGTCGGCAGCGAAGCTGATAGCCCAATTATTTGCGGATTAGCCCGCACTACCCAAAAAGATATCAAATCAGCCGCCGATGCGCTCAGACCCGCCGCCAAGCCCAGAATTCACACCTTCCTAGCCACATCTGATATCCACCTCCAATACAAACTTAAGAAGACTCGTCAGGAAGTTCTTGACATTGTGCCGGAAATGGTGGCCTATGCCAAATCCTTCCTTAATGATGTGGAATTTTCCCCCGAAGATGCTGGCCGCAGCGATCCCGAATTCCTCTATCAAGTCCTCGAAAGAGCGATCGCCGCAGGAGCCACCACCGTTAATATTCCCGATACCGTCGGTTACACCACCCCCAGCGAATTTGGGGCTTTAATCCGTGGTATTAAGGAAAATGTCCCCAATATCGACCAAGCGATTATCTCCGTCCATGGTCACGACGATTTAGGGTTAGCGGTGGCTAATTTCCTCGAAGCAGTTAAAAATGGCGCTCGACAGTTGGAATGTACCATTAACGGTATCGGTGAGCGTGCCGGTAATGCTTCCCTAGAAGAATTGGTGATGGCCCTTCATGTCCGGCGCTCCTATTTTAATCCTTTCCTCGGTCGTTCCCCAGAGTCCACGGAACCTTTAACCAAGATCAACACCAAGGAAATCTATCGCACTTCTCGCCTAGTTTCTAATCTTACCGGCATGATCGTGCAACCGAATAAGGCGATCGTCGGTGCTAACGCTTTCGCACACGAGTCGGGAATCCATCAGGACGGGGTGTTAAAACATAAACTCACCTATGAGATTATGGATGCAGAATCGATCGGTTTGACTAATAATCAGATCGTCCTCGGTAAACTCTCCGGCCGCAACGCTTTTCGCTCTCGGTTACAGGAATTGGGTTTTGAGCTTTCGGAAACGGAACTTAATAACGCTTTTATCCAGTTTAAAGAAATGGCCGATCGCAAAAAGGAAATCACCGATCGCGATCTAGAAGCTATTGTTAACGATGAAATCGACACGGTTCCCGATCACTTCCGCCTTGAATTAGTACAGGTGTCCTGTGGCAATAACGCCAGACCCACGGCCACGGTAACGATTCGCACTCCCGACGGTAGCGAGTTATCCGATGCGGCCATTGGTACAGGGCCAGTGGATGCTCTCTGCAAAGCGATCAATCGAGTGGTGAAGATTCCTAACGAATTAATTTCTTTCTCGGTGCGAGAAGTTACCGAGGGAATCGATGCCTTAGGAGAAGTGACTATCCGTCTCCGTTACGAAGGACGCACCTATTCTGCTCGCACGGCCGATACCGATATTATTGTTGCCTCCGCTCGTGCCTACGTCAGCGCCTTAAACCGTCTCCACGTCGCACTGCAGCAGAAGGAAAAAACCCCAGAAATGCTACAAGTCTAGATAGGGTTTGCTGAACAAGTTGGTCGGTGGGGTTAGCAGTCAGGATTCAGGAGACAGGAGTTAGGAGTCAGTAGCCGGTCGTCAGGAGTCAGGAGTCAGGAGACAGGAGACT
>NZ_JADEXI010000292.1:0-5802 GCF_015207185.1 Microcystis sp. LEGE 08355
TCTCAACAGCGATGAAATTGCTTTCGGAGATGTGAGTAAAATTAGCAATTTACCCGATAATCTCGATCTTATTGTCGGCGGCGTTCCCTGTCAACCTTGGTCGGTGGCGGGATGTTTACGGGGATTTGAGGACCCCCGGGGAAAACTCTGGTTTGATGTGATTAAATTAGTCCAGAAAAGTCAACCGAAAAGCTTTATTTTCGAGAATGTCAGTGGGTTAGCTAGTCCTCGCAATCAGGAGAATTTAGAGTTAATTATCGATGAATTAACCAGCTGTGGTTATCAAGTTTACTGGCAGTTATTAAATGCCTACGATTTTGGTTTACCCCAGAATCGCGAGAGAGTTTTTATCGTAGGAATTAGAAAAGATATAGACAACTATGATCGGTTTAAATTTCCTTTACCTTTGGGTATCCATCCGAAGGTTTTAGATATTTTAGAAGACATCAAGAATATTCAACCCGTCGAGAAAGTCAAGTTATCCGCAGATACTTTATTTAATGGTTTTGTTCCTCCATCGAGAACTCGTTTTCAAAAAGAAGATGAATTAAATGACTTTTTTATTTTTTCTGATTTAAGAAATGGTCACACAACTATTCATTCTTGGGATATTATCAAAACTACGGAACGACAAAAAAGTATCTGTTTAGCTTTGCTGAAATTAAGACGCAGTAAAAAGTATGGCGAAAAAGATGGTCATCCCGTGGCTTTTTCTGCTTTTTTGGAAATTATACCCGATCTAAAAATCGAGGAACTAAATCAGTTAGTTTCTCTGGGGATTTGTTGGCAAACGCAGGAGGGGAAGTATGAATTTATTAACTCGAAAAATATGACGGGAATTAACGGCATTTATCGGATTATTTTACCGACGGCCGATATTATTCCTACCCTAACCGCTACGGGTGCTAAAGATTATATTGCTACTATTTCAATTACCGCTACTCATCCCCAAGAATACAAACAATTGTTTTTAAAGAAAATCTATAAACCCAAAAAGTTTCGAGAAATTACTCCCCAAGATGCGCGTAAATTACAAGGATTCCCCGATAATTTTATCTATCATCCACAGCCAGCTATTGCCAAAAAACAATTCGGAAACGCTGTTCCTATTACTGTAGTGGAAGCAGTGGCTAGAAATTTACTAGAAATAATTCGGACTGATTATTAAACCGCGGGATACTGACTCATACTAAAATATTTGAAGGCTTAAAAATCAAAAGCTATCAAACTTTCGAGGTACAATTCCATAGCTTCTGTAATATTGACAATCGTTTCTTCAAAAGTGTTTCCTTGAGAATGACAACCTTTAAGCGCAGGACAAAAAGCGTGATAACCACCGTCTGACTCTTTTTCTAGAATAACGGTGTAGTTATAAATTTGTTTAGTATTATCACTCATAACACTATCAGTTGTGGATTGTAAATTATCCTAGCATAGACTTTTTTTAATGACTTTTCCCAGAGCGATCGATTTTTTGAGCGGATTAACTCCCCAGCTAAACTAGAATAGAAAGATAGGAAAGCGATCGAAATTAGAATGACGACCGAAATTGAAAAAGAACTAGAAACCAGCGAAGCTGTCTTGGAAAAACGGCGAAATTTTGCCATTATCTCCCACCCTGACGCGGGAAAGACCACCCTGACCGAAAAACTGTTACTATACGGGGGTGCAATCCATCAAGCGGGTGCAGTCAAAGCAAGACGCGACCAACGCAAAGCCACCTCCGACTGGATGGAAATGGAAAAACAACGGGGAATTTCGATTACTTCCACGGTTTTACAGTTCGATTATCGTGATTTTCAGATTAATCTCCTCGATACTCCCGGCCACCAAGATTTTAGCGAAGATACCTATCGTACCCTAGCCGCTGCCGATAATGCGGTGATGTTAATCGACGCGGCCAAAGGTTTGGAACCGCAAACGAGAAAACTCTTTGAAGTGTGCAAACTGCGACAGTTACCCATCTTTACCTTTGTTAACAAAATGGATCGCCCCGGCCGCGAACCTCTGGATTTATTGGACGAAATCGAGCGAGAATTAGGATTACAGACCTATCCCGTCAATTGGCCGATCGGAATTGGCGATCGCTTTCGGGGAGTCTTCGATCGAGCAACCCAGACCATACACCTGTTTGAACGTCGCTCCCACGGCTCTCAGGAGGCGCAGGAAACCGTGATCGAGCTTGGCGACCCCAAAATTGAGGATTATCTCGAAAAAGACCTGTATTACCAGTTAAAAGAGGATATAGAACTACTCTCGGAATTGGGTGCGGAATTGGATTTGCCAGCAGTCCACGCAGGAGAAATGACCCCGATCTTTTTTGGTAGCGCCATGACCAATTTTGGGGTGAAATTATTCCTAGAATCCTTCCTCGACTATGGATTACTACCCAGAGGACGCAATTCCTCCCTAGGAGTCCTTGATCCCACCTATCCCGATTTCACCGGTTTTGTCTTCAAACTGCAAGCAAACATGGATCCCAAACATCGGGACCGGGTGGCCTTTGTGCGGGTATGTACGGGGAAATTTGAGAAGGATATGGTAGTAAACCACGCTAGAACTGGTAAAACTATCCGTTTATCCCGTCCTCAGAAACTTTTTGCCCAAGATCGCGCAGTTATTGAAGAAGCTTATCCCGGAGATGTGATCGGATTGAATAACCCCGGGGTCTTTGCGATCGGTGATACGATTTATATGGGTAAAAAGCTCGAATACGAAGGTATTCCCTGTTTTTCTCCGGAATTATTCGCCTATCTCAGAAATCCTAACCCTTCCAAGTTCAAACAGTTTCAAAAAGGAGTCTCGGAATTACAGGAAGAAGGGGCCGTACAGATATTATCCTCGATCGATGAATTTAAACGCGACCCGATTTTAGCCGCTGTCGGTCAATTACAGTTTGAAGTGGTGCAATTCCGTCTTTTAAGCGAGTACGGAGTCGAAACTACCCTCGAACCCCTAGCCTATAGTTTAGCCCGTTGGGTCGCCGGGGGTTGGGCTGCTTTAGAAAAAGCAGGTAAACTCTTCAATACTTTAACCGTCAAAGATTACTGGGGCCGTCCCGTCTTATTATTCAAAAATGAGTGGAATTTACAGCAAGTCAAAGAAGATCATCCCTCTTTGCAATTAAACTCGATCGCACCGGTAGGATCGGGAGTACAACCCCAATCCTAACCATTAATCCCTCAAGACAATTGCCGAACTGGTCAGGATAAGATGGCGACCCCCAGACAACTGCACTAAAGTGGAAGTGGTCAGAAAGTCTCGATCTTTCCTAACACTCGGATGTCTCAAAGCACTATCGTTGACGAGTCCCTCACCATTAGAAAAAGTTCTGCTGTCAATTCCCGAATTAATCCCTGTTTAATTCGCTTTTGTTATTTTCTGGGAAATTATCTGGTTTTACCAGCTTTTTTCAGCAAAATAACGGTGACAGGCCAGGAAAATATTCCCCTAACGGGGGGGGTCATCCTTGCACCTACCCATCGGTCCCGTTGGGATGCGCTGATTTTACCCTACGCGGTGGGACGCTTAGTTAGTGGACGAGATTTGCGCTTTATGGTTTCCGCTAACGAGATGAAAGGGTTGCAAGGTTGGTTTATCCGACGTTTGGGGGGTTTTCCCGTCAACACCGATCACCCCGGTATGGGTAGTCTGATCCATAGTGTCGAACTTTTGGCCGCGGGGGAAATGGTGGCGATTTTTCCGGAAGGGGGTATCTGTCGCGATCGAGTGGTTCATCCCCTTAAACCGGGGGTAGCGCGGATCGCGTTGGAAGTTACGACTATGAAACCCGATGCAGATATCAAGATTTTGCCGGTAAGTATTAGTTATAATCAGCCTTACCCCGGATGGGGAAGCGAAGCGACAGTAAATATCGGTCAAGGGATTAATGTGCTTGATTATCAACAAAATTCGCTAAAACGGGAAACTGTCCGCTTAACCAAAACCTTGAGCGATCGCTTAAAACTTCTCCACGAGGATCGATCCCCTTAATCAGCTGTTGACTATCTACCGCACAAGTGAAAATGATTGTTTTAACTATTTTTAAGTAAAAAAGTGGCTTTTCTGGTTTAAATAAATAATACTAAGTAGGTGGGTGGAATTAAATATAAAATGAACGTAGGTTGGGTTGAAGCATGAAACCCAACGCCCGCATGGGTTACGCTACCGCTAACCCATCCTACAAATAATTGTGCCTACCTACTTAAATCGGTTATTAGTGCATGAGTAGAAAACGGGTTTCTCGGAGAAACCCGTTTTCTGTGCGTTACTCAACGGATTTAGTATAACATCTTGGTTTTTGCTGCTTCTAGCTCCTGAATACTGCCTCGGAAACCCTTCAAATCAGGGAAGATGTCCGATTGTTGCCAGAGGTCTAATGATAGAATGGGCATCAGCGAAAGTAGTTTGTGAGCGAAGTGATCCGATGCAGTTCCAAATCCAGCCAGACAGTGAAATACCCGCCTCTAAGCAATTATTTGACCAAATTCGCTTCGCTATCGCCTCTCGTCAGTATCCACCGGGCCATCGTTTACCTAGTACCCGTCAACTAGCTATGATCACGGGATTACACCGTAATACGATAAGTAAAATTTATCAACAACTGGAAGACGATGGGTTAGTAGAATCCATAGCAGGTTCGGGGATTTATGTCAAGGCTCGCGGACATGAAAACGATAATTTATTGGGTTCGCCCCTATTGGAACAAAATCCAGAAATAGGCAGACTAATTCGCCAGAGTTTAGCCAGTTTTCTCGCTCAAGGTTTAACTCTAGAGGAAATTCGCGAGTTATTACTGGCGGAAATCGATTGGCGATCGCAGTGTAGTTCTCAAGTTCTTGTCACCATTCCCCGTCACGATTTGGGTGCAGGGGAACTAATGTTGAGAGAATTAGAGCAATCCCTCAAAATTCCCGTCCAATTAGTGGCAATGGAGGATTTAGCCCAAGTTTTAGCCAATACTAAATCTGCCACTGTTGTCACCAGTCGCTATTTTATCAGTGTGGCGGAGGAAATTGCCGCTCCTTTTCAATTACGAGTCATTCCCATCGATATCTACGATTACAGCAAGGAATTGGCATTAATCAAAAAATTACCCACCGATAGCCGTTTGGGGATTGTCAGTATTAGCACCGGTATTATTAAGGTGGCCGAAATTTTAATTCATAGTTTACGGGGCGATGATTTATTAGTTATGTCTGCCCAAATTCATGAAACGGATAAGTTAAAAGTTTTAGCCAGAACTTCCCAGACAATTATCAGTGATCAAGCGAGTTATACTTTAATTAAAAATCTAATTAATGAAGTGCGATCGGATTTAATTCGTCTGCCAGAAATTATCTGTAGTGATAATTATATTGGGGATAAATCAATTCAATTGCTCAGACGAGAATTAGGATTAGGTGGTTAGATGATAAGCTAGGACACATTTTAACCTCTGAATCTCCCCCCTTTACTGTTACCTCTTGCCTTATCTCAACAAGCAATTTAAGTAGGGAGGCACAATTATTTGTAGGATGGGTTAGCGGTAGCGTAACCCATGCTGGCGTTGGGTTTCATGCTTCAACCCAACCTACGTTCTTTAAAATTTAGTTTAATCTATGGTTACTATTGACAATAACTTAGAGCAAATCGAGAATAAAAGCGAAAAAAACTTTTAAGAAGTATTAACTTTTTTAGTACAATGGCGGAAGAATAGGGATAAGCTCAATTTTTCACTCTCGGACGAGGTTAGATGAAAAGTGCTGAATGTTTAACGGTATCCCCCGGGGAACCGCTTACCGATTGGCAAAAACTCGGATT
>NZ_JADEXI010000293.1:0-5797 GCF_015207185.1 Microcystis sp. LEGE 08355
ACTATAGACAGCTTTCACATTAGATCGATTGGCAAAAAAGAGACTAGCAAAACCCGTATTCATACCAATATCGATCGCTACACAGGGCTTATCATAGAGGAAATTATATACACCTAACAGGAAAATTTCATGGGCGATATCCAAATCCTGTCCCGTCTCGATAATTAGCTTAACTCCATCGATCTCGATAATTAATTCCTGTTGCTCATCGATATAAAATTTACAATCAGCCAGAGATTTTAAAGCGTTAGCTTTGTTAAAAACTTTACTAGCCAAGAGGAAATCCTGCTTATTTTTGCTTAAACTGATCCCTAATGGTTTATAAAAAAGTTGACCAGATTTAGCATCATATTCCACATAATTAGGACTAATATTATGCTCTGCCAATTGACTAGACCAGTATTGATCAGCAATATGAGGGTAAGTCTTAAATTGCCGATAGCGTTTATGTGCATCTAACAGTTTTTGATAAAGCATTGCTTGTCTAGCCTCGATTTTCTAGGATGGATGAAGGTAATTTTATGGACAAGTCTGACAAAATTTGATATGCTTGTCAAGAAAATCCCTCTTCTCTAAGCATCAGAAGTCAGGAAACCCATCTCAAACAAGGTAACACAGACCATCAGGAGTTAACAAGCCTTGAATTACTCTGATTTTATATTTTGGTGGATATTAATCCTTTTTAGCGTGCCTTTCCTAACGGCGCGCTATATAGCGAAGTCCTTCAATCTCTGGCGAGGTGTTTTTGATGGAGTTGGATTAGCGGCGCTTTCCCTGATCCTGTTTTATTACGCCAGTCGCACCAGTTTCCTCGTTTTCATCGTCTCCCTAGCCTTTAACTACATTATGGTCTGGCTAGTGCTGAAAATGAGCGGCTGGAAAGCGAATCTCCTAGCCACTATCGTTATCGTCATCGATATTCTCGTCCTTGCCTACTTCAAGTATTTCGGCTTTTTCGTCCAGGAAATCATCGGATTGTTCGTTTCTCTCCCCCCTAACTGGAAGGAACTTTCCCCAATTCCCGTGCCTACCCAAATACCACCGGGGGTATCCTTCTATACCTTCCAGATGGTGGCTTTCGTGGTGGACTCCCTACGGGAAAAGAAAAAGAAACCCCTAGCCGTCCTCGATTATGTCAATTTTATCTCCTTTTTCCCGCAAATTGTCGCAGGTCCGATCGAGCGTCGCCGGGATTTATTACCACAAATTGAATCCTTTCGTCTCAAATTTACAGGAGAAAACTTCGAGAAGGGTTTGCGTTGGCTTTCCCTCGGTTTATTTATGAAATTTGTCCTCGCCGATAACCTGGCTCCCTACATCGAATTAGATAAGATGATTGACAATGCTTGGTATATCTGGTTTGAGGCCTTTTTATTCACCCTGAGAATCTATTTTGACTTCGGTGGTTATAGCTTTATTGCTGTTGGTTTAGCTTATTTTGTCGGCATTAGATTGGAATTAAACTTTTTAGCTCCCTATACATCCCAAAGTATTAACGAATTTTGGCGACGTTGGCATATTACCCTTAGCACTTGGTTTCGAGATTATGTGTTTTTACCCCTGATGGGTTCCAATAAAAGTTGGGCGCCTTTTTATCTATTCATTACCTTTACTCTCTCTGGTTTCTGGCACGGTGCAGCTTGGAATTTTATCTTTTGGGGCGCTTACCACGGGGCATTATTATTATTACTGCGTTATCTAGGCCGACCTTTCTATGCTTTCGTCGGAAAATACGTTTCTCAGCCGCAAATTGTCTCCTGGGCTTTAACGCAATTGGCTGTCATTTTTGGTTGTCTCTTTTTCATGGAGATTAACACCAGAAGATTAATCGGCAAAATGCTGGTTATTGCCAATCCTTTCAATTATTCCTTAGCTAATATCGGGGAAATTTTTAGTTCCTATAGTCTTAATCAAGGAGCAGTTTTAAGCGTTGCTTTAGTTCTTGGTATCATTGTTTTAATCCTCGAACATCTGGCTATTGCCCAGAAAAAGTTTGAATATGAACTGTTGTTATCGCCTTGGCTGTCTAAAATATTGCTAGGTTTAACTATTCTCCTAGCTTCCACTAATACCGGTGACTTTATTTACTTTGAATTCTGATGAATACTAAATCCTTTAACATTTTCCCCTGGTTAGCTTCTCTGGGAGTCGCTTGGTCCCTCGGCTTTGTTTACAATGTCATCTACGGCGGCGAATTAAGCTGGTTGCGGATGATGTACGAAGAAAAATCTGCGATCGCTGATAGGATCGAAGGACCGCGGCGTTTAATCGTCACGGCGGGATCGGGGGCGCATTATAGCATAAATTCGGAATTAATGGCCAAAGAATTGGGAATGCCGGTGGTTAACTTCGGTTTACAGGGGGATATCGGCTTAAATGTCATTGCCGCTATGATTCTCGAAAAAGCGCGCCAAGGGGACGTAATTCTGCTGATTCCTGAATATCTCATGCTCATGGATGAGGACGGTTTTAATCGCGGCGAAGGACTTTGGGGATCCGCACCTTTTAGCGTCGCTATTGGCAAACCGGGGTTAGGTGGGATACCTTTAAAAACCATGATCGAGGATACTTGGTTATTAGGTATTCCGGGGATGCGTCCCGTCACTAAATCGATGGTTGATTTATTCACCAAAGGCAGAATGACGGGTTATCTTTCCGATCCGATTACTAATACAGGTGATCCGACTATAGTTAAGGAAAGAACGGGGAAATGGTGGCAAATGACCTTTGATACTGATGCTTCTCCTCACTCAATTAAATTGATTGAAAAACTCAAGAAAGATTTAGAAGCAAAAGGGGCGACTTTAGTGGTTTCTTTGCCGTGGGTTTATGCTAAAAATGATGGTAAAACCGTTGCTAATATTCGCAAATCTGCCGAAGAATTAAGTCGGGTTGTGCCAACAATTTACGACCCAAAAGACTTGAATATTAAGACCGATTCTACCATCTTTGCTGATACCCATTATCATCTTTTGCCTCCAGCAAGAATTATTCGTTCAGAACAATTAGTTTCGGAACTGAAACCCATCCTAAACACAACTGAGAATAAAAATCGATGAATAAACCTATAACTAAGATTTGCATTCTGGGGGGTGGTTTTGGAGGGTTATACACGGCACTTGATCTGAGTCGATTAACAGCAGTAAAATCAGGTCAATGGCAAATAACTTTAGTTGAACCAAAAGACCATTTTCTCTTTACTCCCCTTCTCTATGAACTAATTACAGGAGAATTGCAACGCTGGGAAATTGCCCCCTCCTACCGTCAATTATTAACAGGAACTCAGGTTAATTTAAAACCTCAAAAAGCTAGTAATATTGACTTAAACAATCATCAAGTATATTTAGAAAATGAGGAAGTTATAGATTACGATTACCTCGTTTTAGCGGTGGGAGTGCGGAATCGTTGGCCGGCTATACTGGGGTTAGCTGATTATGGGCTAACTTTTCGGAGTTTAGAGGATGTAGAAAAATTACAAACAGCAATTCATGACTTAGAAACTCAAGGAAAATCCTCAATTAATTTAGCAATTATTGGCGGCGGTCCCAATGGGGTAGAATTAGCCTGTAAGCTGGCTGATGGTTTAGGAAAAAAAGGCAAAGTTCATCTAGTGGAAAGGAACGAGGAAATACTGCAAAACTTCCCTAAATCGGTGCGTGTTGCTTCCTATCGTTCCCTTTTAGCCAAGAATGTTAGTCTCTATTTAAACACGGGATTAAAGGAAGTTACCGCTAATTCCATGACCGTATTTAAAGATAATACAAATGAAGTTATCCCCATTGATTTATTATTGTGGACAGCAGGAACCCAAGCACAGGATTGGATCAATCATTTAGATTGTCAGAAAACAGCACAAGGCAAATTATTAACCCGTTCCAGTTTACAATTAATCGACTATCCCGAAGTTTTTGCCCTTGGGGATCTAGCCGAAATTTATCCCAGTAAACAGGTAATTCCTGCCACAGCACAAGCAGCCTATCAAGCAGCCAGTGTAGTAGCCAAAAATATCTCGGCAGTGATCAGAAAAAAATCGCCCCAACCCTATTATTATCTCCATTTAGGTGATATGTTAACCCTGGGTAAACAATCAGCCCTTGTCTCCAGTTTTGGCATTAATATTACTGGTAGATTGGCTGATATAATGCGTCGCTTTGTCTATATTCTGCGTTTACCCAGCCAACGCCATCAGTTAAAAGTGTTTCAACATTGGGCGAAAAAAATTCTTCTCCGACTCCGTTATTCACAGGTGTTATCTAAACAACCCATCGAATCAAAAAATACTCGTTAATTGTAGTTAAAATCCATGAAAACCTTTCTCAAAAGTATGGCAGCAGCTTGGCAAGCAATCCCAGAGATTCTCAAAAACCTTAAGTCTCTGAATAGTTCTTACCAAAAATATCAAGACATACTAACAGAGTTACAAATTGATAATTATCTGCTAGAAAACTTGCATAAAAACCCAAAGTATGATAGCCCTAAAAAACTAAACCGCTACGAATTTAATGTTTTTTCCCAAGCGGGAGAAGATGGCATTATTAGCGAAATTTTTAATCGCATTGGAACCACAAATAAATTCTTTGTGGAATTTGGAGTTGGTAACGGTTTAGAAAATAATAGTGCCTATTTGTTAGTGAAAGGATGGCAAGGTTATTGGATTGAAGGCAGTGAGCGATTTTGTAAAAGTATTCGCCAATCTTTTGAAGATTTAATTGCTAACCAACAATTAACTTTAAAAAATACTTTCATCACTGCCGAAAATATTGAAGACTTGTTTCGAGAGGGCAATGTACCGACAGAATTAGATTTATTATCCATTGATATTGATGGTAATGATTATTGGGTCTGGCAAGCAATTACTAATTATCGTCCCCGGGTGGTAATTCTTGAATATAATGCTATTTATCCCCCCGAATCCAGTTGGGTGATGCAGTATAATTCTACTCACCAATGGAAATATAATAGTCATATGGGATCAAGTTTGAAAGCTTTAGAAAAACTTGGTCATCAAAAGGGTTATAAACTGGTGGCTTGTAGTTTTTCGGGAGTGAATGCTTTCTTTGTGCGAGAAGATTTACTCGCAGATCATTTCTGTTCCCCTTTTACTGCTGAAAATCATTACGAACCCGCGCGCTATTTTCTTTGTTCCCAAAAAGCTGGCCATCCCCGCGCTTTTGGCAAATTTAAGACTATTGAGTCAGGGAAATTAACCGATAATTAATAACTTGTTGGGGTAGGTTAATTTAAGCAGCAACCAGGGTGAGAGCGTCTCAAACGCTATTGACAATTGGCCAATTTTGTGATCCGCTTGCTGTGTGAGCATTGCAAGTGATACCAGTCAATCAGAATAGTTACGAAATCGACCAAATGGGTCGATTTTTGCTTAACAATTGAGAGGGCAAATTCTCCTAAAATATGCCTGAATCGTCCTCTGGGTAAGCAACTCACCTAAAGTTCATTTTGTCAAGGATTGTTAAGATACGCTTACCCTGTACTTACCGGGAAGGAAAAGTTAGAATTTTTGGAGCTGGTTATTGGCGAAAAGGACGTAAACTATATGAACAGCAAAATAACTTATAGCGGTTCTCGCATCTGTGCGGCACACTTAAACCTTTGCTGATTAAGCTGTTCAGGATATGGAATGTACCTCTTGTGAATCAGAAACGCTATATACTGTTGACATCCTCGCCGCCCTAAAAGTGCGGCGATTCCTAAACCTCACGATTTAAGTTTCTGCTTCCACCACCGTCGCATACCACAGTTAAAAAACCATGTACTGTCTTACACAGAGTCCACAGAC